>JAQUBU010000325.1 GCA_028686565.1 Syntrophomonadaceae bacterium | reverse complement strand
CAGTATTTCAGAGGATGTACTGTTCTTGGCTTTTTGGGTATTTGTTATTCTTAGCAAGCAGACTATTAACTTATATTTTCTTATCAAATTCGTCAACTGGGCACCCCGCGGTAAATAATTATTATTACGGTAATTAACCAGAGAAGTACGGTAATCAATATTGGTTTATCCTGATAAACAACTTTGGTGGGATCTTCACCTTCAAATTTAATATAAATAAGATACAAATAACGGAAAACCCCGTATAGTACAAAGGGAACAGTTAAAATGAGCTGTTTGGTACCAAAGTGCTGTACAGTCTCAGCAGACAATGTATAGAGCATATATGCCAATATGAGTCCCGCTGTCACTATTCCAATCATCTGGTCAATGAATTTAACACTGTAATATTGCAGAACTGTCCGGTATTCAGCCGTATCACCAGTAAGTTCCAGTTCACTTCTGCGTTTGCCAAAACCCAGGAATAGGGTAAGTAAAGCTGTAAAAATCAGGAGCCAATCGGAAGCCTCAACATTAATGATAACTGCCCCCGAATATACCCTCAGAAAAAATCCCAAAGCCAGAGACATGACATCCAGTATTACCATGTGTTTTACCCAAAAGGTGTAAAGAACATTGTTTGCTAAATATGCGAAAAGTACAATTGTAAAGGCTTCTGGAGTGAATCTTATTGCCAAATAAAGACTTACTGATATAAGGATTGCCATAAGTACATTGGCATTTCCAAGTGTTATCTGTCCGGACGCAATAGGTCGATGTCGTTTGCGGGGATGGAGTTTATCATGTTCAAGGTCTTTAATATCGTTAAAAATGTATACCCCACTGCTCATCAGACAGAAACAGACAAAACCAAGCAGTGATTTTTCAAGCATTAGCAGATCAAACAAGTTTAGAGAAAATATTAGGGGAATAAAAACGAATAGATTCTTAATCCACTGGTTAATTCGCATGAGTCTTAAGTATGGCATTGTCTATTCTCCTTCCCCAATATGCAGATATACAAGTGATGGCACTTTATTTGAAATGAGTTGAATAAATACTATGTTTGAATTGGCATACGGTTTTAACCGGATTTTGCCAGTCCTTATAATAGGAGATATCTGCATACTCGAGCAATTCGCGGTCTCCTTTGCTATCACCATACATATAAATAAGATAATCACTTCTGTCTTCGATCAGTATATCAACACGTTTTAATTTTTCAGGGCCATAACAATTTTTACCTACAAAATGTCCGGTTACTTTCCCATTGGGGTCAACCGCTAAATTGGTTGCCAGAACATAGTCAAAACCATTAGCCTTGGCCCATGGCTCCAGATATATTTGCAAAGATGCACTGGCTAGTACAGTTATGTGTTCTGCAGTTTGATGCCAGCGTAATTTGTTTAGTACCTCGGGATTAACCATTTGATCAATTCTATCGGCGAATCTGCGGCCTGTTTGTTCCAACTCTCCAAGTGGTTTGCCCGCTAAATAATATGCAAGTACATTTTGTTTTGCCTCGTAATTAGGGATAAGCCGCAGAAGAAATTTAAAAAAGACAATGCTCAAATTTAAAAGACCAATATAAAAAGACCTTTTTCCCACAACACATTTTAGGAATGGAAAAAGACTGTCTCCTCTTGTAAGTGTTCCGTCAAAATCAAAAATTGCAATAGTTTTGGTATTCATAATACCTCTCAATATATTAATACTAATTCTCCCATAGGTTTGGAAAGAAACACAAGTGCGTTCCAAAGCATTATCTAATTAATCGCATAAAGTTGTTTCTTGTCAAGTCATTGAGATTCCAGTAAATTTAGGAAAGAAAGAAACGGTAGTAAAGTATTACTTTTATATTTTATTTTAAATATACTTTGGGGGATGGGAATGAATGACAAGCCGCAAATCATGGTTACTTACCCTTACATTCCTGGCGGTATTTGGTTTTACTTTGGGAGTTGTCTGTCTGTTTAAGGTCAATGTGCCAGTTGAGGAAATACTAAAACAAAAAAATGTTTCCCAGTTTCTTATTAATATTGTAATGAGCACTATTATTCTCGTATATGCTGTCATAGTAATAACTATGACAGTGGTATTTCATCGTCTATTGGCATTTAATGCGCAAAGATTCAAGATAGCTGTTGGAACTCTGCTGCTGCTTGCTATTATGTCAGGGAGTTTTTTTGCTTTGCTAATTACCAATAATGAATTAGTGGCAACTTTCAAAGGTTATCAGCAAAAGAAAGATAATAAGTTTATGATTGGGCCTTATCCGGAAGAGGAAAGGCTCCATTTATTAAAAAAGGAAGGATATCAGGGGGTTATTTCCTTGCTCAGTCCCACAATTCCTTTCGAAAAAATTTTATTGGAGCGAGAAAAGCAGGCAGGCGAAAAAATAGGCTTGAATATCTACTCTTTTCCTATGTTGCCGTGGATAAGCGGGAATGAAAAATCTTTAAAAGGAATTAAAGAACTGGTAGAGAAGGAGAAAGGTCCATTTTATATACATTGTTATCTGGGTAAACACCGGGCGGATCTTGTGCTTACCACTATTACTGGTGAGATAAAAACCTATCTGTACCCGGACGTGCTGGAGAACGGCCGGCTTTATTATTACCAGGATGGCAGGATTATCCTGGGTCCTTTCCCGGATGACGAAGAATGGTTTCATTTGGTGAAACGCGGGCAAGTGAAAGAGGTAATATCTTTTCTTGACCCTGATATAAGTGAAGAAGCCCTGCTGATTGAGAAAGAAAAGAATATCTGTGCGGAGAGCGGGGTCGAACTTAAAT
>JAQUBU010000054.1 GCA_028686565.1 Syntrophomonadaceae bacterium | reverse complement strand
GAATTACCCAAATCAGATTGTAATTAAACTTTGAACCCCCGATAATGTTGGTGCCAAAATTGCCGGGATCAACATAAGCCACACTTACTATAAAGGCTGGCCCGAGGTATCCCAGCAAAACGCGAACTCTTTTTAATAAAGATGACTTTCCCCTGCACTGTAACCGCTCAAACCCGATTTCCTGTACCCTGCTTATAGTTGCTTCATTGTTAATATTGCCTGCCATTCAATTCCATCCTTACATGATTTCTGCTATGTATTCCATAATTCCCCTGTCTCAAACATCGCTAATTATTTTCTCCATCTACGATATGAAAAATAGTCTTTAGTGGTGCCAGGATGAATCTTCTTTGCTTACATCTTGAGCTTATAAGCATCGGAAGAACTGCGGAGTATCAACATATGCTGCAACGAGGCAAGGGGTTGGAACCCGGCCGCTTATTGAAACGGGGGACATGTTTTCACCTCGTTATTCTTGCCTTCATCTTCCATTTGCATATTAAAAATGTATGGACTATAATTCGTTCTGTAGAGAACAATACACATAGTATCTGCTCTTGAGAATACCGGCTGTTTGAGGCAGATAACTTCTTTAGGGATGTGTTTATATATGACAAACCATGAATTGCTTATCGACTTGCTTCATCAGGTTAATAGGAAGTTTAGCGAGAAGGGCAAGGAAGTTATTTCCCAACATGATTTTTCAATTAGCGCCATGATTCTGGTCAAACAAATTAATATGGAACCGGGTATAAGCATAAGTGAGCTGGCGCGCAGAACCAACATTGCCAAATCACATATATCGAATATCATTAAGGACCTTCATGACCGGGGATGGGTGGAGAAACGTACAGATGCTGGTGATCACCGTGTTCTTCGTTTATTCTTGTCACCAACCGGCACCAAAAATGTGGGGCTGGTTGGGAGACATGTACGGCATCAGTTAGCCCAGTTACTGGATTCCATAGCGGATAGCCGGGCAGCCCAAATTATTGAGGCTCTGCAAGATATACTAACTGCCCTGGAGCAATCTGAGATTAAGGAGTGCCCCCATGATTAAGCTTTATAAATTATTAAAACCATTCACCATGTCTGTTATGGCAGTATTGATGCTGGTTTTTCTGCAAACCCTGTCTGAATTATATCTGCCAACCCTGATGTCAGACCTTGTCGATATCGGCATAGTTAACGGGGATACCGATTATATTATTCAGATTGGCTTATTTATGCTGCTGATTGCCCTGGCAGGAACTGTGTGTTCGGTCATAGCCAGCTTTTTGTCTGCTAAAGTAGCTGTTGGGTTTGGAAGCAATTTGCGGGAAAAAGTATTTAGCCAGATTGAAAGTTTTTCTCTGCATGAATTTGACAAGCTAGGTACAGCTACCCTGATTACCCGGACCACCAATGATATCACCCAGGTACAGATGGTAACCGTTATGATATTGCGTATGATGCTGATGGCTCCGTTAATGTGTATAGGCGGCATAATTATGGCCTTATCAGAGGACAGACCCCTGACTATAATTCTGCTGGTAGTAATGCCGATACTTGCTGCGGCCATCGGCATAATTGCTAAAAAGGGCATACCGCTCTTCAAGCTGATGCAGGTTAAGCTGGACAAACTAAACCTGGTTTTACGGGAAAATCTTACCGGCATACGCGTAATCAGGGCTTTTGACCGCAGCGACTATGAGAAGAGGCGATTTGAAGAAGCCAACGCCGATCTAACCAGCAATGCCATCAAAGTAAATATAATAATGGCGGCTTTAATGCCCATTATGCTGCTTATAATGAACCTTACCACCGTAGCCATAATATGGTTCGGCGGTATTCGCATTGATAGCGGCGGTATGCAGGTCGGTTCTCTGATGGCTTTTATTCAGTATGCCATGCAGATAATGTTTTCCCTACTTATGGTTTCTTTAATGTTTGTCATGATTCCCCGTGCAGCCGCATCTGCAGTCAGAATCAATGAGGTTTTGGATACATTTCCTGAGATTATTGACCCCCTGCCAGCCCAGCAGGCTGATGAGCCCAGGGGATTGGTGGAATTTAAGGATGCCAGCTTTAGCTATCCCGGTGCAGAGCAACCTGCTGTCAGCCATATTTCCTTCACCGCACGACCCGGTGAAGTGAATGCTATCATCGGCGGTACCGGCTCCGGCAAATCAACTCTGATAAATCTAATACCCCGCTTTTATGATGTTAATGAGGGCAGTATACTAATTGACGGTATCGATGTAAGAGACTATACGCAAGCCGACCTTCGATCAAAAATTGGCCTGGTTCCTCAGAAAACTCTGCTTTTTGCCGGCAGTGTCAGCGAAAATATCAGTTACGGCAAACCTGGCGCCACCCAGGAGGAGATTCATGCTGCTGCTGCGATTGCCCAAGCCAGTGAGTTTGTTGCCGCAATGCAGGGCGGTTTCGATTCTGCCGTCGCCCAGGGAGGAACCACCCTTTCCGGGGGCCAGAAACAACGAATTTCCATAGCCCGTGCTTTGATCAGAAGAGCTCAAATATACATTTTTGATGACAGTTTTTCCGCCCTGGACTTTAAAACTGATGCCCGTTTACGGACCGCCCTTAAAAAAGTAATCAGCAGTTCGACTGTTTTTATCATTGCCCAGCGTGTTACCACAGTGATGGATGCAGACCAAATCATCGTTTTGGATGATGGAAAAATGGTCGGCCGGGGTAAGCACAAAGAACTCCTGGAAAGCTGTGCTGTCTACCGGGAGATAGTATACTCCCAGCTATCTGAGGAGGAACTGGCATGATGAAAGGCGAGCGTATGAAAAAACGACCGGCAGGCAATCACAGCATGGGGCCTATGGGCGGAATGGGCAGACCTGTGGAAAAGCCAAAGAATTTTAAAGGCACTTTCAAGAGATTGCTGGGTTATTTAAAACCGAGGAGTTTGCAGCTTGTTCTGGTTTTTATTTTCGCTGTTTTAAGCACCATTTTCAGTATCCTCAGTCCTAAAATTATGGGGCAGGCTACTACCAAGCTTTTCGAAGGCCTTATGCTGAAATTAAAACATGTCCCGGGTGCTCATATTGACTTCGCCTATATTCAGCATATAGTTTTTGTTTTGATCGGACTTTACGTGGCCAGTGCCCTTTTCGCTTATATCCAGCAATATATAATGGCGGGAGTGGCGCAAAAGACTGTATATGACCTGCGTCAGGCTATAAGCCGCAAACTGAGTTCCCTGCCGCTTAAATTTTTTGATTCCCACAGCCACGGTGAAATCCTCAGCAGAGTTACTAATGATATTGATAATATAGCTGCCACCTTGCAGCAGAGTTTAACCCAGCTTATTACTTCTGTAGTTACTTTGCTGGGAATCATCGTTATGATGTTGACCATAAGTCCGATGCTGACTCTTATTACCCTGATCACCCTGCCCCTTTATGCTCTGGTGACCAGTCGTATAGCTTCCCGTTCGCAAACATATTTCGCCGCACAGCAGAAATCTCTGGGTGAACTTAACGGTCATGTCGAAGAAATGTTTACCGGGCATCAAGTAGTGAAGGCTTTTGGCCATGAGCAAGAATCCATAGAAGAGTTTAAAACAATTAACCAAAAGCTCTACCAGGCTGGCTGGAAAGCCCAATTCATTTCCGGTATTATTATGCCCCTCATGACTTTTATCGGCAATATAGGCTATGTGCTGATTTGTGTGGTCGGGGGTATTATGGTAAGCAGCCGAAGTATCACCATCGGCGATGTACAGGCCTTCATCCAATACTCCCGGCAGTTTACTCACCCCATCGTACAGGTTGCCAATATCGCCAATGTAATTCAGTCCACCATAGCTTCCGCCGAACGGGTTTTCGAGATTTTAGACGAGCTTGAAGAAGTTCCGGAGAGCAATAATGCTAAATTTATTGAATTTCCCAAGGGTCATGTTAAATTAGAAAATGTAAAATTCAGCTATAAAGAGGACTTCCCGCTAATCGAAAACATGAATATAGATATCAAGCCCGGCCAGACTATTGCTATAGTTGGCCCGACCGGAGCCGGTAAAACCACCCTGGTAAATCTCTTAATGCGTTTCTATGAACTGGATGGAGGCAAAATAAGTATTGACGGCGTGGATATAAAAGAAATTAAGCGGGGTAATCTGCGCAGTATTTTTGGCATGGTACTTCAAGATACCTGGCTGTTTAACGGCACTATTCGCGAAAACATTGCTTATGGCCGTGAAGAAGCCAGTGAAGAAGAAATTATTCAGGCAGCCGGGGCTGCTCATGCGGATCACTTTATTCGCACTCTCCCCGATGGCTACAATACCATACTCAACGAAGAAGCTTCCAATCTTTCGCAGGGGCAGAAACAGCTTCTGACTATAGCCAGAGCGATATTGGCCGATCCTGCTATTCTCATACTTGATGAAGCAACCAGCAGTGTCGATACCCGTACCGAGGTTTACATTCAAAAAGCTATGGCGGCATTAATGGAAGGCCGAACCAGTTTCGTAATTGCCCACCGTTTATCCACTATTCGCGATGCTGGTCTGATACTGGTTATGAATGACGGCAAGGTTATAGAAAAAGGCAGCCATAAAGAACTTATGGCTAAGGGCGGTTTCTATGCCGATCTTTATAACAGCCAGTTTACTGGTGCCGATCTTGAGGCAGTATAATTCCGGATATCCCCTCTAGTTATAACCTCTTTCTCCAAACGGCTGCAGCTTCTCCAGCCATTTAGCTTCCAGTTTTTTCAATGCATCTTTTTCATCAAAGAAAGGCTCTTCTTTCTTTTCCAGAACCTCCAGGACCTCAATAATAAATGCTTCGGCACCGAATTCCTTCAATTCCTCATTAAGCGCTTTATTCATAAAAAACCCGCTTTTTAACTGGGTTTGTTTTCCATTTAAGGTCCTAAGATTTCTGGTGCTGGCTATAAATATTTTCTGGTTTTGAGTGTTTTTAATCTGATAAACTCCCGCTTCAATCGGTATTTCCTTATACGTCTGCTTTAGTTCCCTTTTTCTGTCCATTTTATTATTTCCTCCTGACTTACTATTTGAGCCAATATTTGCTGCCTTCAGCATTCCTGTCCAAAAAGCCGTAATCGATTAAATATCTTCTTAAGCTGACATGATCGTCATAAGCTGCCCGCAAGATTTTATTTACTTCACTCTCCTCATAAGATCTCTCCCGGTCAAATCGACATACAATTACGCGCAGTACCACAATTTTATGTTTTTCTTTGGCGGGAAGCCATTTCAGCGGCCCGTTTATCCCTTCAGAAAAGCATTTTCTTAAAATCCTCTCCTCCTCTTCCTCAGTAACATTATAACGATCATCGACCATGGTAGCCGTTTTGTGCAGGCTTATGAAAGCGGGAGCAAATTTATCCTTTTCTTTTAAAAGTTCCATAATAGCCAGAAAAACCTTGGCCTGTCTTTCTTTCTCCTTCAGTACAAACCTGTGATTGCGAATAGTCGAAAGACTTCCAATCTTCATTGCAGCCTGCACTTCACTGTCACTTTTACCCTGATAAAAAAGCTGAACAAGTGCCTTCTGATGATCAGTAAGACCGGTAAGTTTTTTGTCCAGATTAACAAGATATTCAAATACCGAGTGATGCACTTTTTCGATATGAACCCGCATATATCTTTCGGCTTCATAAATAACCTCTTGTTCGGCATATACTATCCCTTTTTCTATCTCCATACCGCAAAGCAGACAGATAAACCTGTATTTTTCTTCAATATATCCGCATTTGAACTCTGCCATAGAAGTATTCCAAAAACGTTCTGAAATATCTTTCACAAATCAAACAACCTCTCATTTATGTTTGTTATTACAATAGATATTTTATAACATCGTTAGGATAAGTGCAATTACTTTTCACTGTAGTATAGCCGTTTAAATGCTATAATAGTGAAAACACCAAGATTGGGGAAGTTAAAATGTGGACTAAAATCAGCGCTTATTACCCTCCCTGGCTGGAACTGATCTCTCCTTTGCTCTTGTGTGTTGTTTTTGCCTACACCTTTTCAAACTACCCGGCACTTCCCGAACAATATCCAACCCATTTTGGTTTCTCCGGGCATGCGGATGCATGGGAAAGCAAAAGTTTTTGGTCTGTTAATCTTGATCTTTTGATCGGTGGCGCGGTATGGCTCTTAATGTTTTTTACCAACTACTTTCTTGTCATCAGGTCTGATGATCCCGGAAAATATATTAATTTGCCACAGCGGGATAAGGAAAAGCTGGGTCCTGCCCGGCTGGAAACCATTCGCCGCAGTGGTGCCCGGGGTATGCTTATTATCACTCTAACCACCATAGCCATGATCAGCGCCATCCACTTCGAATCTGTTAGAACCGCCCTGGGATTGCAGGATAAATTGGGCATTATGATATATGTCTTTTTAGCAGTTCTTTTTGTCGAATCCATAGTCTTGATAACCAAAACTGCGGGTATGTCCTTTATTCCATGGGTTCGCCGATATTAAATCCGTTTTTTTCTTTGGGTAATCTATTTATTTTGAAAGAAGTGCCGAGCAGTTTCTTTTGCACCGCGCCAACGAGGTGGAGATTTAAGCACCAGAAAAAACTGTGCGTAGTTCCAACATCTGCTGCAACGAGGCTGCGCCTCGTTATAACCCACCACTGTATTGTTAATAGGAATCCCGACCACTTAAAGAAGCGCGTGACATATTCAAGTCGTACTAATTAAACATTTATAAGGGGGAGGATATATATGAGATCAGCTTTGGACGGTATTAAAGTTCTGGATTTGTCAGGAATGTTACCCGGTCCTTTTTGCACCCAGCTTCTGGCTGATTATGGTGCCGAGATTATAAAAATTGAAGACCTTAATGGTGACCGGGCCAGAAGAATGCCCCCTTTTATGGATGAACAGGGAGCATTGTTTTATGCGGTCAATCGCAATAAAAAGTGTATTGGCCTGAATTTGCACAGACCTGAAGGCAAGGCTATATTCATGAAGCTGATGGCTTCATGCGATGTGCTGGTGGAGGTTTTTCGGCCTGGTGTTATGGAAAAACTGGGCTTATCTTATGAAGAACTTAAAAAAGTAAACCCGGGTATAATCTACTGTGCACTTAGCGGCTTTGGTTCAACGGGCCCGTTCGCAAAGACAGCCGCCCATGATCTTAATATTCTGAGTTTGGCCGGAGTAACTGGTTTAACCGGGTACAAAGAAGGGTTTCCCGGCATGTCCCCCATCCAGTTGGCAGGAACAGCCGGCGGATCTTTATATGCAGTTATAGCAATCCTTATGGCCCTGCATAATCGTACCCAAACCGGTCAAGGCCAGTTTTGCGATGTTTCCATGCTTGATGGTGTAATCAGTTTACTGGCATATACTTTGGCCGAGTGGTCAGGAAAAGAAGCATTGCCGCAAAGAGGTGACGCCTTTTTAACTGGTGCTTATGCTTATTACCAAATATATGAAACCAGCGACCAAAAATATATAAGCCTGGGTGCTATCGAGACTAAATTCTGGCAAGAGTTCTGCGCAAAGATTGGTAAAGCTGAATATGCGGACAGCCAGTGGGAAATGGAACTGCAGCAAAAAATGATAAATGAAATCAGCGCCATCATAAAAACCAGAACCCAGGCAGAATGGCTCGATCTGTTTGCTGAAACCAACATTTGTTTGACCCCGGTGTTAAGCCTTGCAGAAATGAGTGAACATCCGCAGGTAAAAAGCCGCGATATGATAGTAAAGTTAGAAAATTTCAAATACTCTGGTAAAAATATGATCCTGGGCGGCCTTCCGATTAAATTTTCAGATACCCCCGGGGAAATTAAAACAAGCTTTCCGGATGCCGGAGAGCATACCGGGGAAATTCTGACTGCAGCTGGTTACAGTTCTGAAGAAATTGAATTATTTAAGATCAGCGGGATAGTCTGCTAACCGAGTCTCCCCAAAAACAGCAGATACTTATTGGCGCTAAATATTCGCAGGAGAAAAACAGGCCCAAAAGGTTAATCCCGAATTGAGCAATAAGTCCTATATAATTCGATGCTTAAGCCGGAAGAATATCCCCTCAAAACATGTTAATCTGAGTTAAGTTATCCTGCTATTTCCGACTTGATACAGGGTAGCTTGGGGAGGAGGATTCAAATGCAGAGAATTGCTATAGATGATTTGGAATCCGGTATGGTAATTGCCAGAACAATTATCGCTTCTGACGGAAGGGCCCTGTTAAACGAAAATACGCGTCTTAATGATACATTTATTCACAGGCTGCGTCTTCTGGGCGTAATGTCTGTGTATGTGAAAGACGGGCTTGCTGATATTGAGGTTCCGGAAATTATTTCAAGCCGGGTTCGCGCATCTGTCTCGGCTACTTTGAATACCAGCTTAAAGAATTTTGCATTAAAAAAGACCCTGGACATGGAAAGTATGAAAAAACTGGTCTCCATGCTGCTCGAAGATATCATTACCAACCGTAATGTCATTTTACATCTCGAAGATGTCCGTAGCTATGATGACCAACTTTTAATGCACTCCCTTAATGTTGCAGTTTTTTCCATGATGACTGGTTTCAGTATGGGTTATAACGAAGGAAAGCTTGTGGAATTGGGCTTAGGCACTCTACTCCATGATATTGGGATGATAATGATTGATCCTGATATTATTCACCGGCGAGATCAGCTTGGGAACTCAGAAAGCGAAATATTTCGGGGCCACCCTGAGATCGGCTTCAATATTTTAAGAACCTATCGGGAAGTATCAACCAAAGTAGCACATATTGCTTACCAGCATCATGAACGATTTGACGGATCAGGCTATCCCCGGCAGCTGAACCGTAAACAAATTCTTGAATATGCCAAGATTGCGGCTATAGCAGATGCTTTTGATAATGTAATCTCTGATACTTCTTCTCGCCAGGGATATTCGGCCAATGATGCTCTTACTGTTCTCAGAAAACTCGGTAATACCTATTTTGACCCGGAAATGATCGAGGCCTTTGCCAGCAATGTTGCGATTTATCCGGTTGGCTGTCTATTAAGCCTTAATACCGGACATATAGCTGTGGTAACTTCCGCTACCAAAATAAACTCAACCCGGCCCATGGTTTATTTAATTTGTGATAAAGAGGGTCAGTTAATTAAACCCCCCTATGCCATTGACCTGCAACAATGCAATGAAGTAAGTATTATCCGGCGCTTAAGTAATCAGGAAACCGAAGTCATCCGCACCAAATTCGCCTGCCAGCAAAAATTGAACTAATATATATCTGTCAGACAGCTGGTTGTCTGGCAGAACTTTCTGCTGATCAGAAGTAACCTCTTTCATCTTTACATTCAAAACACTGAGCCTTCATACTCTCCTTAACCCCGGTTTAATCTTTTCAAAACCGCAATTGTTTGATTGTTTCCGTGAATTTGCTTATTTCCAAAGAGTTCCTGCAGATTTCAGTTTTGCCAAGCTTTCATTATCTTAATTCTACTTTATCAACAGATAATCATAGTTTAGCGGGAGCAACATTTTTTGGCACACGGCGCCGGCGGGTTATCTTCGCAGAGTGCCTGCTTTGACGACTACTCTTTTCAATCTGCGGTGGTTCAGTTATATGAGGCGGCTCCACCCTGTGCTTTTTACGTGTTGGTGTATGCGCAGCAGCCTCGCCCTCATCCTGTTCATGCTCCGCTGCAAAATGCGCTGGTTCAAGCTTTTCAGATTTCTCGGAACTCCGTCTTTTTCTTAAATGCTTCTGCTTAACGGGCTGCGGCTGCGCTGTATCAGTCTTTGTATCAATCTGCAGCGGTTCAGGCTCACGAGATCGCTCCACCCTGTGCTTTTTATGTGGTGGCGTATGCGCAGCGCCCTCATCTTCCTCACGCTCCGTCTTTGCCTTCCTTCTCCTTTCGATTGGAGCCCTTTCGATATCTGGAGGTTCAAAACCAAATGATTTCTCACCGGTTCGGTATGCCAGTTTAGCTTCTTTTTCTCTTTCCTCTTCGGTGCCTTTTACCAATCTCTCCGCATCATCGACAGCTCGCAAATCCAAATGTTGAGACAAATGTTTGGAAAGCAGCGACTCAACAAACACCCGCTCATCACCAGGTTTAGCTTTTAGCAAGTCTGTTTTAAAATTCTCAAAAAGCTCCTGGGTCAGTCCGTATTTTTCCGCATAGACAGCTTTATACGGCTTCGAAAAATTAGGGTATTTGGCCAGATACTGCATCTGCACCCGGTCTTTTTTCATCATCCAGTCATACTGTGATTCGTGTTCAGGAACTATCATTTGACTCAGATTGACTCGATGCTGATTCTGAAGCGGTACTATCGGAGTGGGGCCGTGTTCATCAAAATCACTTAATGGATGAACCGAAGTATAGAACTTGCCGCCATAAGGGTGCCTCGGTTTTCCGCTGCGGTCGTATTTTGGATCAAGCACATCCCCTTCACTACCCTTATAAGGTTTTAATCCAAAAGCATATTTGGATGCATGAACAGGGGTAGCCCCGGTTGAAACCTTGGGATTACTGGCTTTGATTAGAGGTTTGTCGGCATGCTGCACGATTGTGCTCTTCAATCTCCCAAAAATCGGATCAAGTGCTTCTTCTTTATCCCCCTCTTGGCGATCTAAATAACTTTGCATTGCCGCCATATACCCTTTATAATCCTGGCTGTAGAAATGTGAATTCAGATCCGCCAAGCTCTTTGGCTTTAAGCGTTTCGTCCCGCCGGGCACTGCCTTTACGGCTTCGGGGACAGCTGGGTTGGCATGTAATCCATGGATCTCCTTAACAATACTATCCCCCTTTGCTTCCAAATCAGCTTGATATCCCTGTAACTCTTCTTTTTTGCCAGGATCATTATAAAGGGCATAATATCCTTCCCTTCCCCTTGCCCCAGTATCAAGAGCCGCTGTTGAAAAGACCGGACGCTGTCTTTCATCAAGTTTACGATGCTGTTTTCGAAGTTCCTTTGAGGGGAACCCGGATTTTGTATAAAACAAACCCCTGTATTGCGCTACCTGAAATTCCGTGTCAATCGCTTGTTCCGCTTCACCGATGGGAGTTCCTTCAGCTAATGATTGATTTAGTCCTTTGAGTGCCGCTTTATCTTTTTCAGTCGGGTCTGATGGGAGCCTGGACAATTCTCCAACTTTAACCTGGGATTCGAGAAATTTTGCTTCCTTACGATAAAGTCTCTTTTTCGTCGGCCGCGTTGCTTTTTGGAACATTGCCTTATTTTTTGCTTCCGGGGTTTCTGCTTTATCCAATGCCTCCAATCGTTTGGCCGTAGAGCCTACATTCAATCTTCCCTTTTCTCTTGCAATAAGCTTTTCTGCAACCTCTCGCCTCGCTGCTGATGCTTGGTATCCCTTTTCATCCTCGGTATCGCTTCCTTCAGTATCCGTAGCCTCAAGAGGATAGCTTTCCCCTATGAAATCATATTCCTCATCGTCTGGAGCAGCTTTAGCGATAGATTCGCCCGTTCTCTGCCCTTCCCCGTCAGTTTTAAACAAATCATACGATTGAGCCGCTTCATTCCACTGGGCATAAAGCACTTCGTCGCTTCCATATCTCTCTACATAGCCATTTTTGCCGGGACCTATAACTCTCTGAATTACCTGACTGCTGTTGTGAATTTCGCTTAAG
>JAQUBU010000324.1 GCA_028686565.1 Syntrophomonadaceae bacterium | reverse complement strand
TTAACTATATTTGCCAATGAAGAATGGCTTGCTCTTTTACAGGCGACCCCCCAATTGGAAAACCTGTTTATCGTTTCCAAGGTTGAACTGAGTCAGTTGGAATCGGCGGCCCAGGATGCTCTATCCTTGGAGGAGGTATCTGGAATCAAAGTAGCAGTTAAAGCTGCCGAAGGGGAAAAATGTGAGCGTTGTTGGATTATCGATCTATCCGTGGGAGCAAACGACCAGCATCCTACTCTTTGCCGTCGCTGTCAGCAGGTAGTATTAGAAAATGGAAGCATAGGAGGTTAATGCGTGGAAGAAGGGAAACGCTTAATCATTACGGTACTGGGTTATGACCGGGTTGGGATAATCGCAGGTATTTCAAATATTTTAGCTGCAGCCAATGTGAACATATTGGACATAAGCCAGACTATCTTGCAGGGCTTTTTCACCATGGTTATGGTAGTGGATATTGCCAAGAGTCAGGTGGAGCTAAGCGAGTTGAAAGAAATGCTCGACCTTAAGGGTGATGAACTGCAGATGAAGATTAGTGTCCAACACGAGGATATTTTCAAGTTCATGCATAGAATTTAGACAATTTGAATTGAATTTTTAATTAGTAGTGAGGGGGGAGAGCAAGCTTTCCCCTTTTATTTTAATAAGGTGGTGTTAGCGTGCCTTTCAGCATTAGTAAAGATGAAATACTGGAAACAGTGAATATGCTGCAGACGGAAAACCTTGATATTAGAACTATTACTATGGGAATTAATATTCAGGATTGCAGGGGAATCAGCGGAGATGATACGGGCCGGAAAATATATGAAAAAATTGTTACATGTGCAGGCAGCTTAGTAAAAGTTGGGGATGATATT
The DNA here is from genome assembly GCA_028686565.1 of Syntrophomonadaceae bacterium. GTDB lineage: Bacteria > Bacillota > Syntrophomonadia > Syntrophomonadales > Syntrophomonadaceae > JAQUBU01. The sequence goes on along the minus strand of JAQUBU010000324.1, from coordinate 1,937 downwards.
GAAAAAGAATATGGAATCCCTGTTATAAATAAAAGAGTGTCAGTAACTCCTGTTGCCATGGTTGCTGACGGGCTTTCCCAGGATGAAATGGTTCAAGTGGGTATTTATTTGGACCGTGCAGCTGCTGAGATTGGCATTAATTTTCTGGGTGGTTTTTCAGCACTGGTGCATAAAGGCTTTACAAGAGGAGATAGGGCACTTATCGATGCCATTCCCGAAACCCTTGCATGGACCGAAAGAGTATGTTCCTCAGTAAATCTGGCTACTACCAAAGCCGGTATCAATATGGACGCTGTTTACCTGATGGGACAAATCATCAAGCTGACCGCAGCCCTGACAGCCAACAGTGATGGGGTAGGCTGTGCCAAGCTGGTGGTTTTCTGTAATGCGGCTGAAGATAATCCCTTTATGGCGGGCGCATTTCATGGGCCAGGCGAACCTGAAACAACCATTAATATCGGTATAAGCGGCCCCGGAGTGGTACTTAATACGGTAAAGAAATATCCCGATACTGATTTGGGAGAACTGGCCAACTTAATCAAGAATACTGCTTTTAAAATAACGCGTACGGGTGAATTGGTAGGAAGAGTAGCATCCAAACGACTGGGAGTACCCTTTGGGATAGTAGATCTTTCCCTGGCTCCCACCCCGGCAATAGGGGATAGTGTAGCTGATATACTGGAATCAATGGGACTGGAGCGAGTAGGTGCCCATGGCAGTACCGCAGCTCTGGCCATGTTAAATGATGCCGTTAAAAAAGGCGGAGCAATGGCTTCATCATATGTTGGGGGCCTGTCCGGAGCTTTCATACCAGTCAGTGAGGATGCGGGGATGATAAAAGCCGTTGAGGACGGAGCATTGACGATAGACAAACTTGAAGCCATGACTTGTGTATGTTCGGTAGGACTGGATATGATAGCTATTCCGGGTGATACACCGGCTGAAACTATTTCCGCTATTATTGCCGATGAAGCTGCCATAGGAATGATTAATCGCAAGACTACTGCTTGCCGTCTCATACCTGCCCCCGGCAAAAAGGTGGGAGATTGGGTGGAATTTGGAGGTTTACTGGGACGGGCGCCAATTATGAAAGTTAATCCTTTTTCATCCGCCCAGTTTATCAAGCGCAGAGGCCGGATACCAGCTCCGATACATTCTCTCAACAATTAATAGTATTATAATGTTGCAAATTGGAATAATATGATTAGTGGAGGGGAATTATTTGGAAAGGGAACCTGGAAAGCAAGAGGATAAAAGTAACCTCGATATAATAAACCAGAAGTTAGATGAATTATCACTGAGCATGGAGAAACTGGGAATTGCCGAGTATGTGGAAATGCTCAGGAATCCGCGCCGTTTGTTTTTTATTAACTTCTGGGCGGGGCTTTCGCGTGGTTTTGGAATGGCAATAGGATTCACAGTATTGGCGGCTGTTGTAATATATATTCTGCAAAGGTTGATTGTATTGAATGTACCGCTAATTGGTGATTTTATTGCTGATTTGGTTAATATAGTCCAGATCCAGTTGAGGATAAGGTAGCAGACGGAGGGATTTTTAATAAAATGAGGTGTCAGCACTTTGGATTATCGCAGCAGATTATTGGCTAAAAAAGCGGAAATCGAAGAAGTCGTTAAGGAAAAACGAGAATACCTGATGATGCCGATCAGCGAATCAATAGACGAATTATCCAATTACGACCAGCACCCTGCTGATGTGGCATCAGAAATGTTTGAAAGAGAGAAAAATCAAGGAGTTCTGGAATTACTTGAGTTTGAACTGGAGAAACTGGAGGATGCTCTCCATCGCCTGGAGCAAGGAAAATATGGGATTTGCGAGCTTTGTGGACAAAACATCGGAGAAAGTCGGCTTAACCGAGTACTTAATACCACTCTTTGTGTAAACTGTGCCAGCAAAAGACGAGAACCTTTCCAGCGTC
>JAQUBU010000323.1 GCA_028686565.1 Syntrophomonadaceae bacterium | reverse complement strand
ATCAAGCGGCGGTTTGAACAAAACAACACTATTCCCGGCAAGCGTATATCTCTCCAGTCTCCTCATTAATTCGGTAGTTTTGCCGGAAAACATCGGACCAGTAATTATTTCAATTTTGCCCACGTAAACCTCCAACAAATTATTTCGATTATTTTAAAGCTTTAGCCTGGTATCATGGATGGCTCCAGAATAAAGGGAAATATCACAAGAAGAACACTTAAGATAATAAAAATCACGGTAAAAACAATCCGTAACACACTGTTGGCTATTAGCTGTTTATACATGATGGTTACCTGTTTCCAGTGCAGAACAATATGAAGCAATAATAGAAACAAGATGAAATAGCCAGTATAAAGATGGATGGTACTCCAATCATCTCGGCTGTAACCTAACATGTACATATTCATTTTACGTCCAAAAGCTTCCCGGCTCGCACTTCCTCCCAGCAATATATACTTGCGTACAAAACCTGTTCCGGTTAGGAACATCATCCCCAGCAATAAGAGTACGTCTATAATAAAATTGGTTTTTGATTTATTCATTGAAAACATCCTTCCAATTGACAGCTCATTACAACCTATTTCACTATCGATAGCACAATTCCTTCCTAAAAAGCTGCGATTTTTAAGCATAGCTAGAAACTGCAGTGCAGTATCTTTTACACCACTGCAACGAAGCGGGGATTAAGCACCAGAAGAAAATGCGCAGTAGTTTCAACACACTGCTGTAACGAGGCGTACGCCGCCGCCAGTTCAGTTTAATGGGTAACCGGCTTTTTGAAGAAGCAGGGGGACATATTTATAACTATTCCTTTAGCTTCACTCAAGAACACAAAACGTCTGCTAAAATTTATTTAAGACTTCACCTCGTAATATGTAACTGCATTATTTAATTAAGCACTATCGTTTTTTTCCCTTCAACAATAGGTTATATTATAAAAAGGTATTTATAGAATTATTTTGATTAAAATAAGACTAACTTAGGTTATTAATTTGGAGGTAGATTAATGAAGGAAATGGAATTGGATTATTACCAGAAATTAAGATTCAGGATGAAGGAATGGCTGCAAAGTGATGAAGGCAAAACCAATCAATGGGCTGAATATATGATGTTTGCACCTGATCTTTTTCATCTGCTATGCAAACTTGCGGTTGATAAAGATGTTCTGATAGCTGATAAAGCTAAACTCGCGGGTGCCATTGTCTACTATCTTTCACCTGTTGATATCATCCCGGAACTTCTCATCGGACCTCTGGGATTTGCAGATGATATAGCGGTGGCTGCATATGTTTTGAATCAGATTATCAACCACAGCGACCCCGAGATAGTCAAAAAGCACTGGGCTGGAGAAGGAGAAGTACTGGAAATCATTCAGCGCATTCTTGTTTCGGCCGATCAGATGCTGGGCAGTGGTCTGTGGGCCAAGATAAAGCAAAAGTTTTCCTAATTTTTTAGCTAAAAAATCAAGATATTTAATCCAAATAAGCAAGGCCTGAATCATAGGCTATTGGATGAAAAAACATAAATTATAATACTATGGGGAGGGGCAAAATATTGGGAAAAAGTAAACGGATCAAGAATAATCGGATCGAGAATAAACTAGATAAAGATAAGCTGAGTGGAAGTAAATTGGACAAATATAAAAACACGCTCAAAATATTCTGGAAGGTCTGGTTGGCTGGTTCAATTATCTTATTGCTTATAGTCATTTATCAAATCTATCTATAAAGAGACGAAAAAATGCTCCCCGTTTTTAAGCGGTCGGTTACTATTAACAAAACAGGTGACGGGTTATGCCTCGTTGCAGCACCAGAAGATACTATTTTCTGGTGCTTTAAATCCCTGCCTCGTTGCACGGTGCGCAAGAAACTTTTCCGCATTTTCTTGCGATGTTTGTGATCTGATTTCATGTAATGCCAAACAGGGCGGGAAAGTAGATACTTTGCCCCCCTGTTCACATAATGATTTCCAGCGTCTATTGCTATATTAAGTTAGCTCATCTTCCCGATCAGAAGCGGACCTATTACCTGGATATCAGGTAGTTCCCCAATATTTTTTGCATCTTATGTATAATAGAAAATTCGAGTTACCTGGAGTATTATATCTCGACCCCACGGCCTTGTTTTTTTAGCTTGGGAGCACTGCTCTTGGCTGCTTGCGGCTCAAGCTTGGAGATTAGGGCAACCTTTTGCCATTCCTTTTCCAACAGCACATTTTCCAGGTTAAGCATCATGATCATACGTTTTTGCAGGTTGGCAATTCCATCCATAAACCTATGCATCTGTTTGTCTTGCAGTATATCCGGGGTCTCTTCCAGAAGTTTGCGAGGAACCCGCAGGACTTCCAGTACCTCATCCACTATCAGTCCAACCTTTTTCTTGTTTATGTCACTTACAATTATTCTGGTGAATTCCGTATACTCCTTGTGTTCCAAATCAAAGCGTTTGCGCAGATCAATAACTGGAATAATATCACCCCGAAGATTTACCACTCCCTCCACATATCCAGGAGACCTCGGTACTTTAGTTATGTTGGAAAGCCGGTTTATTTCCTGAACCTGGGTTATGCGTACCCCAAACTGCTCATCCGCCAACCGGAAAACCACCATTTGTTCTTCATCCATTTCCTCATCATAATTTTCATTTGTCTCATCATCTGTATCAATGTCGCCTTCTTGTTCAAGGTTCTTAAGATCCTCACTGCTGATAATATCCTGTAAATCCATCAGCATAATAATTCGTTTGCCGCCTTCCAGACGGGCAATACCTTTCAAGCGCTCCCCAGCTTCATTGCCAATGGC
>JAQUBU010000322.1 GCA_028686565.1 Syntrophomonadaceae bacterium | reverse complement strand
TATTTATTGCCTTTTACCAATCCTTGTACAAATTCGAATTTTCAGTAGCAGCCCATGCAGGATTTTTATGGATACCTAATATTGGTAAACCAGACCAGTTATACATTTTAGCTGTTTTAGCTGCTCTCACTACTTACTTGCAGCAGAGAGTGTCCATGGTCGATACCAATGACCCCACCCAAAAATCCATGTTATACATGATGCCCCTGTTTATGGCCTGGATAGCAGCAACAATGCCTGCCGGACTGCCATTATACTGGGTGGTATTTAACACCTTAGGAATACTGCAACAACTATATGTAAATAAGAGCAGTGACAAGGCGAAGCTTGCAGCAGCAAACGGCCTTCAGCTTGAAACAGTGGTTGAAGTTGCCAGCGGGGATATTAACGAAACGGAGACTTCCAACCAGCATAAGGCAGCAGGGGACAAAGGAGGAAAAAGCAATGGAAGTCCAGACAATCGAAAAAAGAGGAAAAAACGTTGATGAGGCTATTAAAGCAGCTTTGGAAGAATTAGGTTGCGAAATTGCTGATGTTTCAATCGAGGTTATTGAAGAACCCACCAAGGGCCTTTTAGGATTGGTGGGAAGAAAACCCGCAATAGTTAAAGTATCTTTAATAAAGAACCAGAGCCCGGAGCAGGAAGTTCGCCAGGTGGTGGAAGACCTCTTGGGCAGGATGAAGATTGATTATGAAATTAACCAGGTTGATTATGAGGCCGGAAGAGTGCGGATTAATATTGTAGGCAAGGACATGGGACTGCTGATTGGGCGCAAAGGAGAGACATTAAATGCAGTTCAGTATATTATAGGCTTGATTCTAAACCGCCATCGGGAAGAACGAATGCGAGTAGTGCTGGATGTTGAAGATTATCGCAAGAAGCGGGAAGAATCTTTGGAAGCTTTGGCTTTACGGTTATCTGACAAAGTTAAACGAACTCGTAAAAACGTAGTAATGCGTCCAATGAGTTCACAGGAAAGAAGAGTTGTTCATACCATACTGCAGGAAGATCCGCAGATCAGCACTTTTTCGCTGGGTGATGAACCAAATCGCAAAGTGGTAATATCCTTGAAAAAGTAACCAATGTCATAAATATTAAGGCCCGTAAGGGCCTTTTTTATGTGTATATAACTTCACATTTTGGTAAGATAATTTTAGAATATAACTCATTTAGGAGAAGCAAATGTTTAATGATGATATAGCAGCAATATCTACAGCTCCAGGTGAAGCGGGAATTGCTATTGTCAGAATGAGCGGATGTGATGTAATTGAAAAAGTGGCCGGTATTTTTAAGCCTTTGCATACATCAAATGATATCAGGACCCGGCCAAGCCATACCCTGACTTTAGGGTGGATAATTGATGAACAGAAAGAAGCGGTTGACGAGGTATTAATTGGACTAATGAAGGCTCCCCGCAGCTATACCGGTGAAGATGTGGTGGAAATTAATTGCCATGGAGGGACTCTGGCTGCACGCAGGTGTCTGGAATTGGCTTTACAAACTGGAATACGGATAGCTGAGCCAGGTGAATTCAGTAGGAGGTCTTTCTTAAATGGCCGGATGGATGTCAGCCAGGCCGAAGCCGTTATTGAAGTAATCAGGGCTAAAACCGAAAAAGGATTAAAACTGGCGGTTAAGCAGTTGAGCGGGCATAATAGCCGACAGGTGCAAAATCTGGAAGAAAGATTGATTTACGTAAATGCCTTACTGGAAGCAAGCCTGGACTTTCCTGATGAGGTTGGTGAGCCGGATTATGAAGAGATCCGCAGCATACTCCAGGAACAGTTAATATTGATAGATAAAATACTGGATGCCGCACAGCGCGCCGAGATTTATCGGGAAGGTATCAAAGTTGTTATCTGCGGAAAGCCCAATGTTGGTAAATCTAGTTTACTGAACATGTTGTTAAGGCAGGAAAAAGCTATAGTAACCAGTATTCCCGGAACTACCCGGGATATTATCGAAGATTACATTAATGTGAATGGAATACCGGTAAAACTAATGGATACAGCGGGGATCAGAAGCACCGAAGATATCGTGGAGCGCATCGGTGTAGAACGGTCAGAGGAAGTAATCAAGAATGCAGATATAGTACTTTTACTGCTTGATGTAGAGGCAGGAATTACTGATGAGGATACTAAAATCTATGAAATAATTGATAAAAGAAAAGCAATTATACTTGTAAACAAAGAAGATCTCGAAGCTAAAAATATTAGCGGGGAACAGCTGGACGAGATATTTCAAGGAGTAAAAATTATACGAGGATCGGTTAAGGAGGAGACCGGGCTGGAGGAACTTGAAGACAGCATTGAGAAAATGGTGCTGTCCGGCAAGCTGGCAAGCGACGACTTGGAAACAATGATTAATCTAAGGCAAAAAGCTGCATTGCTTCAGGCCAAAAAGCATTTACAAGAAACTTTGGAGGCATTGGGAACGTTTCCGCTGGACTGTTTGGGGGTTGATATTTGGGGTGCACTAGAATCATTGGGGCAGGTAACCGGCAAGAACTTAAAGGAAGAGATTATGGACCGTATCTTTCATGAGTTTTGTATCGGCAAGTAGGCTAGGCTTAGGGAAAACAAAAATAAAGCGAGGACAGTTTAATTTATTAACTCAAATTACTGACCAAAAGAACAGGCTGAAAAAGCAATAAAATAAGCTGTTTAAATTCCATATTGACGAACATTGCTAGCTATCTTATATGTCATTGCTATGAAACTAGAGTACTTGTCATTGCAAGGAGCGCAGCGCCAACCTGTCATTGCGAGCGCAGCGGGGCAATCTGCCCCGGTCATTGTCAATAAAT
>JAQUBU010000053.1 GCA_028686565.1 Syntrophomonadaceae bacterium | reverse complement strand
TTATCCGCTACCTAATATGTTATATCGAATAGTCCTTGAAGAGTATATATTTCTAATAAATTATATTTCGCTGACTATTTGAGCATTTTCCGTATTGTTTTACTGGGGACAATATTGGGGTTAATAAAAATACAAAAGCCTTGCGATTGCAGAATCAATGATATATCCAAACCAATTCCTCCTCCTAAAAGATTTAAAACTTTAAATAAGTAATTACAAAAAAAGGCTCACTATATAGTGAGCCTTGACTTTCTACCAGCTAGTTCTGATTGGGACTGTTAAACTTTGGCGGTTGGGGGTTATTTGCATTAAAGTATTGATCGCCAGGTGTAGAAAGATTAAAATACAGTTTTGAATCCTGGGTTACACCCCAATCTTTCAAGGATCCGGTATCCTGTAATCTATTGAAGGCTTCCCTGAACATAGTGTTATGGGCTTCTTCGCGGTTCAGCAGAAAATCTATAGTTTCTCTTACACCCTGGTCGTTTATCTGTCTGTATAGATATTCGTAGACTACCTTGGCCCGCTGCTCGGCCGCAATATTTGATAATAAATCAGCAGCCAGATCACCGCTCTCGTTTACATATGCAGCTGTCCATAATTGCCCGGAGGCGTTGCTCAACATAGGAGCAAGACCTGTTAAAACATGTGCTTCGATGTTTCCGATGGTTGCGTTATTGGCATCTAGATTATGACCGTTTAAGAGGTTAATGGTTGTAGCTACCATCTCCATATGGCTTAACTCTTCCGATGCAATATCTAGAAATAAGTCTTTTATTTCCTTGTCCTTAATGCGAAAGCTTTGGGAAAGATACTGCATAGCTGCCTTTAATTCACCCTGCGGACCACCCAGTTGTTCTTGGAGCATAGCGGCATAATTAGGGTTGGGACAATCCACTTTTACCTCATGCAGAAGGGCTTTGTCGTGTTTAAACATTCTTTTTAGCACTCTCCTTTTTTGTATCATTTAATATTAGAATTTAGCTTTTGCATTAACCGAGAAATTATTCATGGCCTTACTGTGTTAAGGTTGTTCTGCAGCCATAGCTAGAAATATGCTCAGAGTAATAAAACCTGCAGGTTAAACGGCAAAGAAGAAATTTATGTAATGTTGAAGTGTCGCTTCAATACCCCTTGGGCATAACGAGGTAAAAATATGTTCCTGCTACTTTAAATGGTCCGGTTTGTAAAAAACAGGTGGCGGTTTCTAATTCCTCATAACATTGCAGCGATGTGAGAAACAGCTCCGATGCTTAAATATTACCCCTCCGATTTTCTGTCAGTTGGAGTTTACATAAAAAGGAGATTCCGTTGAGGAATCTCCTTTTTATGTGCATTTTATTCAAAGTATATACAATAAATCACTTGAAAGGTATTAGTTACCAGTCGATTTTAGGAGGAATATGCTAAATAATGTAGAAAAAATACTTTAATTACATTTTTGTATATTAAAAATAATAGAGGGAGGTAATGAGATTAAATGCAAAAAGTAATACGCAATACAAAAAGTGCCTTAGCTGCTTTATTGTTGGTCGGTCTGGTCTTTTATAGTGTATTTGGTTTAAATAACACTGAAACCATGGCCACCGCTAATGCTGAAACAATCGGCAGCTATCAAGGTAAACAAAAAGTTGTCCTGGCTGCCGGTACCAAATATGCCACTGATTTATACATAATAAGCAGCGGAAAACCTGGACCAGTAGCGATGGTGGTCGGAGGTATGTATGGTGATGGTATTGCAGGGATAAAAGCAGCCAGCGAAATGACCGGCTATTTACCGGAAAACGGCACATTACTGGTGCTGCCTGAGGCGAACAAATTGGCAGTTCAATTAAATCAAAAAATAGTGCCGGGAGAGGATAATTTAAACCGAATATTTCCCAGGAGTGCGCAAGAAGAACCAAAAAATGTTTTAGCCAAGGCTATTTATGATGCAGTAAAGCAATATAACGTAACTTGGCTGATTGATATGCATGAAAGCAATGATTTCTCCAAACTTAAAACCGGGAATACAGGGCAGAGTTTGATACATAATCCTGATACCAACGCATCTGTGGTAGCAAATAAAATAGTTAACACACTTAACCAGGATATCAGTAAAACAGAAGAGCAATTCTCTCTTTTAAAGTACCCGGCAAAAGGAAGTCTGGTACGAAGCTCCAGTGATTATCTTGGCGTGAACAGCTTTATTCTGGAAACATGCAGCAAGCAAAAACTTTTACAAAGAATTAATTATCAGGTTAAGGCAGCAAGCTTACTATTGCAAGAAATCGGCATGATAACAATTCCTGCTGAAACGAAAGTAAAGGTAGTACTTGCTGCCGGTACCAAATATGCTACAGATTTATACATAATAAAGAGTGGAAAACCAGGACCTGTAGTTATGATAGTCGGAGGAGTTCATGGCAGTGAAATTGCTGGTGCGCAAGCTGCAGCCAAGGTCAAAGATTTCACTATTAAGAGTGGCACATTAATTGTTTTACCTGAAGCTAATAAGAGAGCGGTAGATATTAAAAAAAGGCTGGTAAGCGGTGAAGGCGATCTGAATCGGGCTTTTCCCACTACTGCAAAAGGAACACCTTCCAATACTTTATCAAAGGCCATATATGATGCAGTTAAAAAGCATAAGGTTGAATGGCTTATTGATATGCATGAAGGTTTCGATTATTATACTAATTCCGCAACCGATTCGGTAGGACAAACTTTGATACAATATCCAGCCGGGGATATGCCTAAAATGGCAGCTAAAATAGTAAAGGGATTAAATGAGATTAATAGCAGCAAGGCAAGGTATACTCTTATAAAATATCCAGTTAAGGGAAGTCTCGCCCGCAGTACCGGCCAGTACCTGGGAGTTAACAGCTGCATACTTGAAAGCAGCATGAAACAAAGTTTATCAGTAAGGGTTAATAATCATCTTAAAGCAGCCGGTATACTATTAAAAGAACTAAATATGCAATAGTCTTAATAATATAATCCCGGGCAGGATCAAAACCTGCCCGGAATTTTTCTTTATTCTTGCATAAGCAATATCTTTTGCCTATTGTACTAAAAGCAAATCGGAATAGCCCTCGAAATTAAGCTGCTGTCTGATATTTATACTGCTATCCCAAATCGCTACCATTTTCGATTATATAGAAAGATTTAAAGGCATAAGCTTGCTCCCTCTTTCTAATCGGAGGATAGTCTATTCACAAGCCAAATAATCAAGCATAGGCATTTTGAATAAATACTCCCAATATACTATAATGAATATTAATAGTTTGAAAAATCAAAATAATCCAAATTCTCGTATGCTTAATCCTGAAAGCTCTTTCAGGAGCGGGGGAACCAATTTTGGGGTGAATCCAGGTATCTGGTAGGGCTCCCTAGCCCAAACCCGACAGCTAACCTCGTAAGCAGTCACAGGGGTGAATGAAGATTTTTAACGCATTCCATTGTATGGATGTCTTTTCATTTGTTCTAATCGAATTATTCCATCTAATCACCCCCTATAACGAGGTCATAATATGTACCCCGCTTTTTTAAGTGGCCGGGTTCTATTAACAAAACAGGGAACGGGTTATAATCCTATTTTTCGACTGCTTTGGATAAATGGCCTATAAATATCGTCTGTTACCAGGCCTTAATGATCTATTTAATTGCATAATTGCTGCATAAAAAGGAAGGATGTTATGGCAAAAATCGAAGTCAAAAACCTTAGTATGATATATGGCGGAGTTCCGGAAAAGGCTTTGGAAATGATTGATAAGGGTTTGAACAACGATCAGATCCGAAAACAGACTAAACAGGTGGTGGGCATAAAGAAGGTTTCCTTTTCAGTGGATGAGGGAGAAATCTTTGTTATCATGGGGCTGTCCGGTAGCGGTAAATCAACTTTGCTGCGTTGCCTGAACGGCCTAAATAAAGCTTCCGCAGGATCAATAATTATTGACGGCAAGGATATCAGCCGGGTAAATCCTCAGGAACTGCGTACTATTAGAAGAGAAAAGATGGCGATGGTATTTCAGCGCTTTGCTCTCTTGCCGCATCGATCGGTAAAAGATAATGTAGCCTATGGCCTGGAAATACAGGGAATTGTCCGGGAAGAACGCTATGACAAGGTTATGAATGTGCTGACGATGGTCGGCTTGGAGGCTTGGGCAGATTATTACCCAGTCAATCTAAGCGGAGGAATGCAGCAAAGGGTCGGAATTGCCAGGGCGCTTGCCACGGAACCAGATATTTTGCTGATGGACGAGCCCTTTGGGGCACTTGATCCTCTAATCCGTCAAGATATGCAGGATGAATTAATCGAAATCCAAAAAAAGCTGCATAAGACCATTATATTTATTACCCATGATTTGGATGAAGCACTTAAGATTGGAGATCGGATTGCTTTGATGAAGGACGGAGAAATAGTTCAAATGGGCCATGCGGAGGATATCTTGTTCTCGCCGATTAATGAATATGTTGCCCGCTTCGTTGAAAATGTAGACCGGAGCAGGGCGCTTACTGCATCTTCAGTAATGGTCAAACCCCGGTCAGTAGTATATCCAAAAGACGGACCACGAGTGGCACTTCATGTAATGGAGCGTTTTGGAATGTCGGGTTTGTTTGTAACCGATCGAAATGGAGTTTTAATCGGATATGTTCTTGCCGAAGATGCTGGCCGGATTTCTGACACCGGGGAACGTCAGCTTGATTCCATCATTATCAAAGAGGTACCCAGCGTAGCGCCTGATACCTCTTTGGCAGATATTTTAGAAGTCATTGCCCATACCCAGATACCAGTTGCCGTGGTTGATGAGCAAAACTCTCTTAAAGGGGTCCTGGTGAGAGGCTCGGTAATTGCCGGCTTAGCTGGACAAAGAAAGGAGGCATAAATGGATCTGATACCGAGAATGCCGCTTAATCATTGGACAGATATAGGAATTAATTATCTTCAGTTAAGATTTGGGAATAGTTTTGATTCCCTTAGTGATTTTCTTGAAAACATGATAATTTCGCTGCAAGATTATTTGCTGTTAATGCCTCCTGCATTGTTAATTACCCTATTTGCCTTGTTAAGCTGGAAATTTGCCAATAAAAAAGTTGCCCTGTTTTCGATAATTGGTATGTATCTTATATATAATGTAGGACTCTGGGATGCAACTATGCAAACTCTGGCAATGGTAATCGGTTCGGTGGCCCTTTGTATTATTATTGGGCTTCCGCTGGGGATTTTGTCAGCTAAAAGGGAAGCTGCGCACAGGATTATCAGCCCTATTCTTGACTTCATGCAGACCCTTCCAGCATTTGTTTATCTTCTGCCTGCCGTAACATTTTTTGGTTTAGGGGTAGTTCCTGCAGTAATAGCCACCTTGATTTTTGCGATGCCGCCAGTAATTCGCCTTACTGATCTTGGAATAAGGCAGGTTCCTGAAGAATTGGTGGAGCTCGGTAAATCATTTGGCTCTACATTTTATCAAATGCTTTTTAAAATAGAACTTCCACTGGCCCGGCCTACCATTATGGCTGGAATCAACCAGTGTATTATGTTATCGCTGTCAATGGTGGTCATTTCCGCCATGATTGGAGCTAAAGGGTTAGGAGGTGAGGTATGGAGGTCGATCCAGAGAATGGAAATAGGCACCGGCTTTGAGGCTGGTCTGGCAATCGTTGTAATTGCGATAATACTGGATCGAATTACCCAGAGTTTTGGAAAATCCAATGAATAAAGTAGGAGGAATGTACGAAGTGTTAAAAAACAAGAACATAATCAAACTATTGGCAATTGTATTAGTATTATCTTTCGCTTTGGTAGGCTGTGGCGGTACTACCGATACGTCAGAAAAGGTAGCAGATAAAGGTACCGTAAAAATTCTTTATGTTGAATGGGCATGTGCAACCGCATCCTCTCATGTAATGGCTGATATTTTGGAAAACAAAATGGGTTACAAGGTTGAATTGACACCAGTATCAGCACCGCTGTTATTCGAGGGACTGGCAAATGGAGATGCCGATGCCATGACTACTGCATGGCTGCCGATAACCCATAAAAGTTATATGGAAAAAGTAACCGGCAAAGTGGAAGATCTGGGACCAAATTGCAATGGAGCCACACTGGCACTGGTTGTTCCCGATTATGTCGACATCAATTCAATTGAAGAGTTAAATGCCAATAAGGACAAGTTCGGCGGACAGATTATTGGCATTGACCCCGGTGCTGGTTTAATGAAGCTTACCGAACAGGCGATAAAGGACTATAACTTGGATTATGAATTGATGGAGGGCAGTGATGCCACCATGATCGCAGCCTTGAAAAGTGCCATTGATAAAAAGGAAGCTGTTGTTGTTACGGGATGGAGCCCGCATTGGATGTATGCCAGCTGGAATTTAAAAAACCTTGAAGATCCCCAAAAGGTACTTGGAGAAGAAGAAACTATTAATACATTGGTCCGTAATGGGCTTAAAGAGGATATGCCGGAAGTATATGAGCTCTTCGATAATTTTAAATGGACCATTAATGACATCGGTAATGCCATGCTTATGGCAAATGCCGAAGGCGTTGACAGCAAAGCAGCAGCTCGTAAATGGGTAACTGAAAATGAAGATTTAGTAAATAGCTGGCTGCCGGCTAAATATAAATAATACAAGTTTCGCAGTTGGAATTAACTAACAGCTTGCCCGCGCCTGCTCCGTTGCTCAATGATACCATTTGCTCGGTTCGGCACCCAATTTATCTCTTTGCTATAAAGTAACCCTTACCGACTTGTGGATATTTTGACGAAAGGGATTAACTATGCTACTTCAACTCTTATTCATTTTCTTAGCCAGGATAATTGATGTATCACTTGGTACAGTGCGTATGATTCTGGTTATAAAAGGCAACAAGTACCCGGCAGCAATTATTGGATTTTTCGAAATTTTAGTCTATACGATTGCTCTGGGTATGGTGGTGGGGAGTTTGCAGGAACCCTTGAGACTGATAGTGTTTTGCAGCGGTTTTGCACTGGGTATCTTGGTTGGCAGCGTTATTGAGGAAAAGCTCTCTATTGGATATCGAGGAATACAGGTTATTATCGACCTGAAAAATGGATATATCGTAGAGGAATTAAGGAATGAAGGTTTTCCGGTTACCTGCTGGGAAGCCAGTGGCCGTTTAGGACCCAAGCTGGTTTTAAGCATGGTGGTTACTCGCAGCAATGCTTCGAAACTAGCCGCTCGTATACTTGAGAAAGATAGCGAGGCTTTTCTTCTGTTTCTTGAACCGAAACAGTTCAGCGGTGGCTACATTAAGAAAAAGTAAAAAGCGTTTAAGCTAACTATATGAGGGGATTATTTAATCTACCCAAAAAATATACTTAGCACCCATTATTGGTGTGTAAGCAAATATGCTTCTTAGTAAGCAATTCCTTACTAAGAAGTCATTACCCCAATACCCGGGCCGCATGACGTGAGTTTTAATTTTGATTTCTGAAAAAAATAAAGCCAGGGGAAGAGGTTTCAAAGTCTTTCCCTGGCTTTATGACATGGCGAAGTCTTAAAAATATTTTATCATTACATTTTGCGCCTTGATTGAAGCGAAGATATGGTTATAAATATGTCTCCCATCTCATTGCGGCAGTGCGAAAAAAACTGCTCCGGGGTTTCTTTCGATCATAAAAAGGCTAAAGGACGGGGTCGGTGATAGTATTTGCTGTCAAAAACCCCGTCTCTTGTATTTTCATGCCCCGAAGCAGTTCAGCGGTGGCTATGTTAAGGAAAAGTGACAAGGAAATCTTTAGTTTTATTCGCTTATATCAGCATGATATTCCTGTAATGATTTTAGTTTGGCTTCTGGATGATTATCTTCCTTATACGCGGCAATGCCTTTGGCACTGGCCAGGGCTGCAGCCATCGTGGTGATGTAAGGAACTTTGTATTTAATGGCAGTTTTGCGAATATAGGAATCATCATGCTGGCTCTGTCTGCCGAACGGGGTATTGATTACCAGATTTATCTCTTTATTGGTTATGCCATCAACAATATTGGGACGACCTTCAAAGACTTTTTTAATCTCCTCGCAGGCGATCCCGTTTTCCTGCAGGAATTTATGAGTTCCTCCCGTGGCTTTGATTTTGAAGCCCATTTTGGCAAATTCCCGGGCTGTTTCCAAAGCTGCCGGTTTATCCTGATCATTTACACTAAAAAGTACAGTTCCTGATAAGGGCAGGCAGGACTGGGTAGCTTCCTGGGCTTTATAGTAAGCCAGACCAAAAGAATCGGCGATTCCCAGTACTTCGCCGGTAGAACGCATTTCCGGCCCCAATACCGGGTCAACTTCCTGGAACATATTAAAGGGGAAGACCGCTTCTTTAACTCCAAAATGGGGGATCTTTCTCGGGTTTAGATTAGCGACCGAGAACGCTTGGCCGGAGTTTTTAGCCATCATTATTTCAGTGGCAATTCGGGCCATCGAAATATTACATACTTTTGAAACCAGGGGCACGGTGCGGGATGCACGCGGGTTGGCTTCCAAAACGAAAACCCGGTCATCTGCTATGGCATACTGCATATTCATCAGACCTATTACATTTAATTCTTTGGCAATTCTCCTAGTATATTCCTCAATGGTTGCTACATGTTTAGCAGGTATGCTTATCGGCGGAATCACACAGGCTGAGTCTCCCGAATGAATACCAGCCAATTCAATATGCTGCATAACAGTCGGAACAAAAGCATCATTGCCATCGGCAATGGCATCTGCTTCGGCTTCAATAGCGTTCCCCAGGAATCTGTCGATTAGTATCGGCCGCTCGGGTGTTACGCCAACTGCGGCAGCCAGGTACTGGCGGAGCATTTCCTCATCGTGCACAACTTCCATGCCTCGTCCGCCCAAAACATATGAAGGTCTGACCATCAGTGGATAGCCAATACGCTGGGCAATGGTTAAGGCCTCTTCCAGATCAACTGCCATACCCGATTCTGGCATGGGGATATCAAGTTTCTCCATTATCTGGCGAAAGTGGTCGCGGTCTTCAGACAAGTCAATAGTTTCCGGGGTGGTGCCTAAAATCGTTACCCCGGCTTTAGCCAGTTCGCCGGCAATATTTAAAGGGGTTTGTCCTCCAAACTGAACTATTACCCCCAGTGGCTTTTCTTTTTCGTATATGCTCAAAACATCTTCCACAGTCAGAGGTTCAAAGTAAAGCTTATCCGAGGTATCATAGTCAGTGGAAACGGTTTCAGGATTACAGTTTACAATTACAGTTTCATAGCCTAAATCACGCAGGGCAAAGGCGGTATGCACACAGCAGTAGTCGAACTCAATTCCCTGGCCGATACGGTTCGGACCGCCGCCCAGAATCATAACTTTGGGCCGGTCGCTGACACTTGTCTGGTCGGGAGCGTTGTATGTCGAGAAATAGTAGGCAGCATTTTCAACTCCGCTGACCGGGACAGCTTCCCATCCTTCTGTAATGCCCAGAGCTGTTCGGCGCTGGCGAATCTCGGCTTCTGGCAGGTTTAAAATCTCAGCCAGATAACGATCGGCAAAGCCGTCCTTTTTAGCCTGAATAAGCAACTCATCGGATAATTGCCCTTCTTTGTGCTTCAGTATTTCCTCTTCCAGTAAAACCATTTCCTGCATTTGCTGAATAAACCAGGGCTTTATATGTGTCAAACGATAAAGATGTTCTAAATCGGCACCTTTACGCAAAGCTTCATACATAATAAACTGCCGTTCACTGCTTGGCTCGGCCAGCAGTGCCAGCAGCTCTTCCAAAGAGCGCTGATTATAATCGTTGGCAAAACCCAGGCCATAACGGCCGATTTCCAGAGAACGAATAGCTTTTTGGAAAGCTTCTTTATAATTTTTGCCTATGCTCATGACTTCGCCGACCGCGCGCATTTGGGTTCCCAGTTTATCAATGGAACCAGGGAATTTTTCAAAGGCCCAGCGAGCGAATTTAATCACCACATAATCACCGGAAGGAGTATATTTATCCAGAGAACCATCACGCCAGTAGGGGATTTCGTCCAGGGTCAAGCCTGCGGCCAGCATGGTGGAAACCAAGGCTATTGGAAATCCGGTCGCTTTCGAAGCCAATGCCGAGGAGCGGGAGGTACGGGGATTGATTTCTATTATAACCACCCGGCCGGTTTTGGGATCATGGGCAAACTGAACATTGGTTCCGCCTACCACTTCGATAGCTTCCACTACAGCATAGGAATATTTTTGCAGACGTTCCTGAAGTTCCGGGCTGATGGTCAGCATCGGGGCTGCACAAAAGGAATCACCGGTATGCACACCCATGGCATCTATATTTTCAATAAAACAAACCGTAATCAACTGATTCTTGGCATCCCGAACTACTTCAAGCTCCAGTTCTTCCCAACCCAGGACTGATTCTTCGACCAGGATTTGTCCTACCAGACTGGCAGCAATACCGCGATTGGCTATGGTCCTTAACTCTTCGACATTATACACCAGACCGCCTCCGGTGCCGCCCATGGTATAGGCCGGACGTATAACCACCGGATAGCCAAGTTCCGCGGCAATTTTTTCCGCTTCCTCAACACTATAGGCTGGTTTGCTGAGGGGCATTTCAATACCCAGACGGTTCATGGTTTCTTTGAAGGCAATACGGTCTTCACCTCGTTCTATGGCATCAATCTGGACTCCTATAACTTTAACGCCATATTTTTCAAAAATGCCGGCCTTGTTTAGTTCCGAACACAGGTTTAGAGCTGACTGGCCGCCCAGATTGGGCAATACGGCGTCAGGTCTTTCTTTAGCTATTATATCTGAAAGGCTTCTTAGATTCAGGGGTTCAATGTAGGTTACATCGGCAATTTCCGGATCAGTCATAATGGTGGCGGGATTGGAATTGACTAAAACAATCTGGTAGCCCAGATTGCGCAGAGCTTTGCAGGCCTGGGTTCCGGAATAGTCAAACTCACAAGCTTGCCCGATGACTATCGGGCCGGAACCAATAATAAGTATTTTAGTGATGTCACTTCTTTGAGGCATATTTTACCCTCCAATTTATTAAGTAGAACATGTTATAACGCATTCATAAGGCATTGTCTATCAACTTTTTATTTTATCATATTAAGTGCATTAGTTGAATTATCTCAAAGTCAGGAATTATGTATACTTTAATGATGAAACTATTTGTTCTAAATGACACCAGATAATATGCACCCAAACCAAATAAAATATCATCTAAGGCGTTAATGACAATTCAATTCATGGGTAATAGAGTTTAAAATAACAGGGTTAATTATGTTTTTGCCGAAATATGAAATTATGGTACTGATAGAATCATTTGAGCAACGTTGGGTTTACTTAGGGAAAGGAGTTCAGCCTTTGAATATCATTCACAGCTCGGACTGGCATTTAGGACGTTCTTTGTACGGGCGCAAAAGATATGAGGAATATAAGGAGTTTTTACAGTGGCTGGGTGATTTGCTGGAGGAAGAAGAAATTGATGTGCTGCTGGTAGCGGGAGATGTTTTTGACAATACAGCACCCAGCAACCGCTCCCAGGAGTTGTATTATAGGTTTTTGTGCCGGGTGGCCGAATCTTCCTGCCATCATGTGGTAATTACCGCCGGGAATCATGATTCTTCGTCTTTTCTGAACGCGCCGCGCGAACTGCTTCGGCATTTGCACGTACATATAGTAGGATCAGTCGGTGATTGTGTGGCTGATGAGGTATTGCTTCTTAAAGATGCCCAGGGGGAAGCGGAACTGATAGTCTGTGCGGTCCCCTATCT
>JAQUBU010000321.1 GCA_028686565.1 Syntrophomonadaceae bacterium | reverse complement strand
AGCGGTCGGGTTCCTATTAACAAAACAGGCAGCTGGTTATAACGAGGCGCTGCCTCGTTGCAACAGTATGTTGAATCTACTGCGCAGTTTCTTCTGGTGCTTAAATCCGCCCACCTCGTTGCAGCATGCGGAAGAAATTAGTTTAATTTACTCAACTTTCGTAGTTGACATATTATGCGACATAACAAGTGTGCTTGTCATTGCTATGAAATAGCGTACTTGTCATTGCTATGAACCCTCGCGTACTTGTCATTGCTATGAAAACTAGTGTGCTTGTCATTGTTATGAAATAGCGTACTTGTCATTGCGAGCGAAGCGCCAACCTGTCATTGCGAGCGCAGCGCGGCAATCTTCCCCGGTAATTGACTACGTAAATGAAAAATGATCTAACGATTTTCGTTTATCGTGGCGGGTTATTACCCGTGAGAATTGCGAGCGCAGCGCCAACCTGTCATTGCGAGCGCAGCGCGGCAATCTTCCCCGGTAATTGACTACGTAAATAAAAAATGATCTAACGATTTTCGTTTATCGTGGCGGGTTATTACCCGTGATAATTACGAGGGAAGATTGCCGCGTCGCTGCGCTTCTCGCAATGACAAGTACGCTATTTCATAGCAATGACATATAAGATAGTTCGCGATGTTCGTCAATATGGAATTTTAAACAGTTTATTTTATTGCTTTTTCGGGCTTTTCAGCCTGTTCTTTTGGTCAGAAAGTTGAGTAATTTAGTTTAATATAAATTTAATTTTCGTCATACAAAAACAAATCTCTGGTTTTTTGTAGAATAAAGCATATGTAGAATTGGATATATTGTTTCATTTTGGCAGGAAATACTTAATAATAGAAGAAAGTTATATCTTATGTCAGAAGGAAAATAAAAGAAAAGTTTTGAAATATAGATAAACAAGGAAATGGGGTAATCGAATTGCTTACAACTCCCCTTTGGGTTCAACTGATACACGGTTTTTTTACAGGTTCTGTGTCGGCAGCTATGGGATTGGTCTTGGTTAACATTCGACCTGATATTAGGAAACTATTATTAAGCGGTTTGTTTTATGATTTAGGAGTTCTGGTTCTTTGGAGTTTAAGACTGCCTTTTCAAGTGCGTTTTTTAATACTTACCGCTTTGCTCACTATTATTATTCAGATAATATGGAAAATGGGCTTTTTCAGGACGATAGTTGTCACAGCGATGGGCACATTATTGCTTGGACTGGGTGAAACAATATTTCTTCCTCTTTATATTAAAGCATTGGGTGTTACTATAAACCAAATTCTCGAAATCGATATATTGGCTTTATTCATGTCCGCCCCGCAAATAATTATGTCTTTCATAATTATTGCAGTCTGTTTGACGAAAAAAATTCATCTGTTTGATTTCAGCAAGTTTGTTGAAAGTAATCCGTTAGTATTAAGCGGAAGACGATTCAAAATTGTGTTGGGCTTGGTTTCATCTATGGTTGTACTTATTATCTTACAGGCATTATGCAACATAACAGTATATACAGGGCAGGGTATTAATACCTTTTCCTTGAACACGGTTGGCTATGTTTCCAATACGGTAATTATGCTGGTTTGCATAATGGCCGCATTGCTGGTAGTTCAGCTTTTGGAACTGACCCAAAAAGAAAGCAAGTACGAGATACAGTCATCTTATTTGGAAACCATTGAAGAATTATATACAGGTATAAGGGGACAGCGGCACGACCTGATTAATCATTTTCAGGTTCTTTACGGATTTCTGCAGATGGGAAACTTGATTGAAGTTCGTAAATACCTGGAAACCCTGATTGGAGAAAGTGTCAATTCCAATAATCTGGTTGATACCGGAAGCCCCGGATTATCGGCCTTGCTTTATATTAAATCAGGTATTGCTTTATCCAACGGTATTAATTTTTCTATCAATGTTGAAAAACAGATTAATGATATTGGAGTCTCTTCCTATGAACTGAACAGGATAATCGGCAACCTTATCAATAATGCTTTTGATTATGTTATGAAGCTTGATGAAGATAAACGAGTAGTTAACTATAAGATGACTGATAATAGCAGCTTTTATATATTTGAAGTCAGCAATTGCGGACATATTGAAGAGGAATTGAAAACAAGGCTTTTTGAAAAAGGCTTCAGCACCAAGAAAGGAGACCATTCGGGTTTGGGATTATACATTGTTAAGCATCTTGTAACAAAGTACGAAGGTTTTATCGACGTTGCTAACCAGGGAGACCAGGTGGTGTTTTCCCTGCACCTGCCTAGAAAAAAAGTGGAGGAGTCTGATAATGCATTATTGGGCAGTAAAAATAGCAGAATTTCTGGTTAAGGATTCGGACTACCAATCTAATAGGGATGAAATCAGGTATGTACTGGAAATATTTCTGGGAGCAGCACTGCAAATTCTAATAATTATTTGCATGGCGGCAATATTGGGATTGGGAAAAGAGGTTGCAACGATCCTGCTGGTTTCCGCGGTGTTAAGAAAATATTCAGGTGGAGCACATTGCCAGGCCTTCTATCGCTGTACGCTTTGCAGTATAGCTGTTTTTTTAGCATTAGGTCTTCTGGTGCAATTTAACAATCCGGATTATTTTCAATACTTCTTCCCGTTTGTAATTCTTTTCTCATTGATAACTGTATTCAGGAAAGCCCCGGTTGATAATCCGGAAAATCCAATAGTTGATTCGAATGAACAGCGAAGACTCAAGAGGATGAGTGTCATGATTCTGCTTGTATTCCTCCTGCTTGCCGCAATAGCCAGCTTTTATTATTCCTGGATGGCAGCATCCATATTGCTGGGGATTGTCTGGCAGGTATTTACCC
>JAQUBU010000320.1 GCA_028686565.1 Syntrophomonadaceae bacterium | reverse complement strand
GGAAGCCCAGGCAGATTAAGCTTTGAGCTTTTAAAAAATACAGGGTAAGTGTCAACTTATTTTTTGGCCAAATTGTTTGCAATGTTTATTGACAGGACATTATTAGGCTTACCAACTGCATTTCTTTCTCGTCCAACCTTGTCATGCTAAACATCTCCTTAAGTTTGTTTGTGGAGATTATTACCATTTACACGGTTGGAAATACGCTCTCTCAGAAAGTTGAGTTACTTATTTAAAAACGAAACAAATCAAATATAGCTTTAAAATCTATGCCCGCAACATTGCTATCCGAATACCTTTCATAGATCTGCCGGCTGCCCTTCACAAGGTCCGGATCGCCATATGGAGCCGACCTGAGAATCCTCTTCTCCACCCTCCTCTTCTGGCGGCCAGAATTCAGCACCACAACCGGGACATTGGTGATAACCAGGTGCTTATACCTCATAGGCCTGCTGCATCCAGGGCAAGGGATAGTATTCTCAACTGGCCAGAACTGGGCTTTGCTCTGTGAGCAAAGGTAGAAGTTATCCTGCTTGTCGTATTCCATATCCTTTTTGCATGTTGGGCATATTATCTGAGCTTTTTCCTTTATTAAGTTCACCCCTACCCCTCCTACTCATTATAACTGTCCCCTATTCCAGTTATATTTTAGTGACATTAGTTTGACTAAACATCATATACTGAATATCATAGAATTTAAGGTTCATTGGTTTCCCTCTTGGGAAGTTGTAACCCTCTGAGAATGACCTTCCATCATCTCAGGCACACTCATGCCACGATTTTACTCTCGGACGGACAGAATATAAACGAAGTGGCTGAACGGCTTGGACATGCTGATGCTGGCATTACTCTTAAAATATATGGGCATGTTTTACCGGGCAGAGATCAGATTCTGGCAGAGAGGTTTGACGCTTTAATTGAGGAATAGTGCGAGTGCAAATTTGGTGCAAAAAAACATATGTTCGGTGGCTTTTCGGGGGTATAATTGGTATAAATTCGCAAATGTTATAAATAGCAAAAACCCCTCCGTCTTACGGAGGGGCCTTATTTTCAGTGGTGCCCGAGACCGGGGTCGAACCGGTATGATGTTGCCATCGCGGGATTTTAAGTCCCGTGCGTCTGCCTATTCCGCCACCCGGGCATATCGTTTAGGCAATTAGCGCAAAATTCTTTGCGCAAAATACAGTGTATCAAATCTTTAAAATTTTATCAAGCTAGAAGTATATTATTTAGTATAAAACCAAAAGCCCCTTCTTATCAAATTCGTGGTAAGAAGGGGTTGATATCTGTAATAGAAATATGGAGGGCGGGACCGGATTTGAACCGGTGAATGGTGATTTTGCAGACCACAGCGTTAGCCTCTTCGCCACCCGCCCTTATTTAACATCTTTTTGTATCAGATTATATAAAAGCGTTACCTCAGTAACGCTTTTTATTCAATGGAGCGGATGAAGAGATTCGAACTCTCGACCCTCGCCTTGGCAAGGCGATGCTCTACCGCTGAGCTACATCCGCATATGATGCCTCGGGGCGGAATCGAACCACCGACACGCGGATTTTCAGTCCGCTGCTCTACCGGCTGAGCTACCGAGGCTAATCCATGTATCCACCCTGGACTACTAAGAGATAATATGGCGAAGCCGATGGGATTTGAACCCACGCTCTCCGGCTTGACAGGCCGGCATGTTAACCGCTACACCACGGCTCCGCAACGAAGTTTATTATAGCATCAGCCCCAATAATAGTCAACAACCATAATGCATTTCATGCATTTTTCTTAAGAAAAAATTTTATTATGTTAAATTTTGTTATATTTTCAATAACCTTAATATTAGAATTTCACCTATTGAGGAATACTAATATAAGGAGGTGATATAATGCCAAAGCTAGTATCCATGGGCAGAAACCGGGAAGAAAAAGATTCATTGTATTTAGCCAAAGGCAAAAACGGCATGAGTTTTGCCAATGAGTTTTTTGCTAGTACTGATGATATGCTCTATGCGTTTGGTTTGATTCCCGAACCAAAGAAGAAAAAGAATTAATTCGTTTTTTTAAAATTAATTAAGCAGACACCAGATTAATTTATATTTGGTGTCTTTTCCTACTTCATCGCAGACACATATTTACTGGCATTAAGGCCTGCGACTTGCCCTTCTCCTATTGATTTGGCTACTTGATAGGGAGTTCCGGTACAGTCCCCTGCTGCATAGACACCGGCGAGATTGGTCTCCTGCCGGCGATTAACCTTGATATGCTTATCCTCGATTTCCAGACCTGGAATCAAACGATCGGGGGCAGTCTCCCCACCCAAAACAAAAAGCCCCTCGACCTTAATTATATTTCCATCCGCAAGTTTTAATCCTTCCACAAAATCATTTCCCATTATTTCCACCGGCTTGGATTTGACTATCTCAACCCTGGAATCAATCGATCCTGTCTCCTTATACAAAGGCAGGAAATATACCTTGGAACAAATTTCTGCCATAAAGTTGGCTTCATGCAGGGCTTCTGAACTATGCCCGATCAGCAGCACATCCTTGCCCCGGTATATGGGACCATCGCAAGTAGCGCAATAACCCAGCCCCCGCCCTAGAAATTTTTCCTCCTGCGGTAAAGTGGGCTTATAGGGTATGCCTGTTGCTATTATTATAGACATACTCTGAATTATTTCATCACCGACCAGTATGCTGAATTTCCCGGCATCTTCATTAATAGCCCCTGCTTTGATGCTGGTTATCTCTATGTTCATACTTTTGGCATGCTGCATAAAGCGATCTAAGAGTTCTTCTCCTTTTATGGCGGGAAGCCCCAGATAGTTGTCA
>JAQUBU010000319.1 GCA_028686565.1 Syntrophomonadaceae bacterium | reverse complement strand
GTCGATGCGTATTATTATGCGCTGAAGCCCGTTTGGAAGGAAAAGATGTTTATCCTTTTAGACAAGGTCATCTCGGAGGCAGAAACCCAATTGGGTGAAAGCTTTTTGGTCAAAAGCAAAACAGGCTTGACTCGGATTTATATCAAGCGTTTGGTGTTTGCGGAGGTAATTGGCAGGAGCAAACTTTACCACCTGACGGATGGCTCTGTTATTGAGGCAACGGGCTCAATGAACGAGCTTGAAAAAGAGCTGCTCTCTACTTCCGGGTTTATCAAGACACATCGTTCTTATATCATCAATATGGAACGGATTGAGACGATTCACCAAAGAGAAATCAAAATGCAGTCCCTTGCCTTGGTACCCCTCGCAAAGGCGAATTACAGTGCACTTAGATCGGCGTATATTGCATTTGCCTTTAGGGAGTAGCTATGGTCTTGCTTTTACATATTCAATGGCTTCTTTGCCCGTGATGTGTTCGATGTCAATTGCAACAATATAAGTTTGCGTGCATTCGGTTATTTCTTTATGCTTGGCTTCTTCAGGTTGATCGCCGGAATACTTTTCAACTAAAGCCTTAAACGCGTCAAGCCATTCATCCGCTTCAACAATTCTTGCTTTGCCGAAAGCAATGGCGCTGCGGAAATATGTGGTATATTCTTTGCTCACGATGGTATCTTCATCTATCACAGAAAAAGACACCTTGGCATTTTTCATAATTGCGTCGATTTTATGCCCGACTTTTGCGGAGTGAAAATAAATCTTTTGATTAAAATAAACATAGCTAAGCGGAACGGCGTAAGGGTAATCATCATCACCCAAACAGGCCAAAACACCATTGGTGCATCTGTTCATAACAGTTTCCGTATCTTCCATTGATAGTAACTGTTTGCTTCTTCTCATGGTTCTAAACATTTTTCACTTCCTCACTTTCTTGGCAAGCTACTCTAAATAGGATTTGATATAATCAATCGACACATCCATTCGAGCGGCCGTTTCTTCCACAGATAGACCCCGATTTAAAAATTGCCTGACTACCATAGTTATACTTTCTGCGACTTCAATGATGTGCTTATCCGGGTCATAAAAGCGAACAGCCCTTTGTCCCCAAGAATGTTCTACCGGAGGATGGATATAGTCGATTGCTTTGATTTGGTCCAGCTTTTGAATAAAAGCATCAAAATTATCTTCTTCAAAATATAGTTCCGCTACGTTTCCTCCAAAAACAATTTCGCTTTCTTGTTTTCGAATAAAAGCACACCAGCTATCCTTTGTCTGTAAGAAAAAGCCGCCTGTTAAAATTACATTTGCTCCAAAATCAGTTACGACTTCTAAGCCAAGGACGTCATAGTAAAAACGCTTTGACCTTTCCATGTCGGAAACAACGAGCAGCGGGCTTATAAAATTCATCATTTACCTCTTTTTTCAAACAAAATAATTAGTAATTGCATTCATTTTCGCTGTCTAACCTGTCACTTCAAAGTTTTCCGATGCAAAATCGCTGTAATATCTTCCTTCGGATGCGGTAAATTTTATAACACAATAATCCGGATCCGTCACACCCAATGGATAGTATATTTTGTCGCCATCATGCCAAATCATTTCTTTTGAATTCTGATCTTCAAGAACCACCATAGTTCCTTTTAAGATAACGCCTTTAAAACAGTGATTATCACAAAAATACACGCTTGCTTTTGGATTTTCTTTATATTGCCTTACTCTCATAGACGAAGTATTTGTCGTAAAATAAATGTACTTGATTCCTTCTCTTTTTCGTGGTGGCAACATAGCTTTCATATTTGGAAATCCATCGCCATCTACAGAAGCAATAAAAGATACTTCTACTTTATCAATCAAATTCCCAATTATTTTCTCTACATCGTTCATTGAGACGCTCTCCTTTTCTTCATTTTGTGACAAATGCACGAATTATAATTAAAGAACATACGCGCCACAGGCGATTCTAAATTCCTCTTGTGAATACTTGTAAATTTTCTCTTTTGGCGGAAACAAACCATCAAATTTCAAGATTTCTTTTTCGTCCAAATTGTAAACATCGCCGGAAATATATTTCCATGTATGATTTTTCAAACATCCCTTTTCCAACTCAAGAACCAATAAGCTATAAGGATACTTGCCTTCCGCATCACTGACACCAAGGCTTTTCGAACCGACAAACCCATGTTTGCAATAATTATGAGGATGCCCCTGAATGATAATCACTTTATAGTTTTCAGAAAGCGCTTTTTTTATTGAATGCTGGATTAGCGCAAAACCAATGCCTTTTTTTTGAAGCTCAGGCAAAACACTTACCGGTCCAAAAGTGATCGTGTCAAGGCTAAGACCTTGATTAGAAAGAAGACGAGATTTGGCATACATGATGTTACCAACAATTTTTTCATCCAATACTGCCACAAAATCGAGCTCCGGCAAAAAATCCGGATGGCTGCGCATCGCATGTGCCAAATAGTGTTCATCACAACCCGGTACATATAAATTCCAAAAAGCCTCCCGTGTCAATTCTTCAACTTGTCGGTGGTCTTTTTCGCATTCGTTTCTTATTACTAAACTCATATAACTTCACCTCTTTTTTGCCTTAATTTAAAATAATGCATGCTTTTACTTTCTCAATTTCAGCTCGATTCTCAGTTCATTTGCCTTAGCTTTGATCATATCCGTTATTTTTTTCGCCTTTGCGCTTTTATCAATGTCCTTTTCGTCCGTCGTATCATTTATTGTAGCAATAATCCCCATTAAGTCTGGGAGTGGCAGCAGATTAACCGCCAGACAGTAGAATCCTTTTGATTTTCCGTCATTGTAGTTGA
>JAQUBU010000318.1 GCA_028686565.1 Syntrophomonadaceae bacterium | reverse complement strand
CCCCAGCCATCAGCAAAGATAGTCCGGGCGCCATCTATATCGATTACTCTATAATATTTACGAAAGTGATTAAGTACCTTGTCGACCAGGGTGAACTTTTCATCATCACTGCTGGGTAACCTAATTTCTGGAGTAGAGAAATATTTAGGCACATCGGAAAGCATTTCGGTCAAGCTTTGTTCACTGAAGGATAAAAGTGAAATAAGCCTGGCACCGGCATAAAAGGCATCATCAAATCCATAGTATTCATCAGCAAAAAACATATGGCCTGACATTTCACCTGTAAAAACAGCACCTAGTTCTTTCATTTTGGCTTTAATTAATGAATGTCCGGTTTTATAAATAATCGGATTGCCGCCTAATCTTTCAATCTCATCAATTAAGGCTTGTGAGCATTTAACTTCGACAATACAATTGCTGTTTGGATAATGCGGTAATATTTCCCGCCAGAAAAGTATCATAAGCATATCGCCCCAAATGTAGTTGCCTTGTGAATCAACAACTCCCAGGCGGTCACCATCGCCATCAATTCCAATCCCCAGATCAGCATTTGTTTTTTTAACCTGAATAGCCAGATCCTTCAGATTATCGGGATTTACCGGATCTGGCTGGTGATGGGGGAATGTTGGGTCGGAATCGCAATAGAGTTCAATAACTTCACATCCTAAACTGCGGAAAATCTGCGGTGCAAAGAAAGAAGCTGTACCATTACCACAATCAATTACGACTTTAGGCAGATTGGAACCTAGACGGATTTTACTTTTTATCATGTCAAAGTATTCATCACTAATGTCTTTGTTTTTCAATGTACCGCGAGGTCCGGAAAAGAATTCCTGTCTTTCTATCCGGCGGCGCAAATTTTGAATATCTTCTCCGAAAACGGTTGATTCACCTAATAATAATTTGCAGCCATTATATTCTCCTGAATTATGACTGGCGGTAATCATTATTCCAGCTTGTATATTCAAATAACGGGCTGCAAAATAGAACATGGGTGAAACAACTATACCCAAATCTATAACATCACATCCTGAATTCAATAAAGCTTCTACGGTAAGATCACGAAAGTGTGGTGAGGACAGACGGTTGTCTCTTCCCAGCAATATGCTGGTTTGACCAAGTATTAATGCATTAGCGGCAAAAGCTCTGGCTATATCGTACATCAGCGAATCCGTTAAATCTTCATCAACTATGCCTCGTATATCATATTGCCTGAATATATTTTTGATAAAAATCGCCTCCCTTAATGTATGGGGACACACCCCTTTGTTTATGATTTTATACCTTGATTACTCTAGTGTATCGCTTTTAGTTGAAAACAGCGTCTTGCTCAGGCAATGTCACCATTTTCATATGCTCAGTTTAGAGCAGGTCATAGCGCTGTTGATCAACTAAAAAATCAGTTACATTTTTCAGCTCCTGTGCCTGATTCCGATCCGAAATAAATATAATGTCATCAGTTTCTACCACTAATAGATTATCAATGCCAAATAAAACAATGGATTTTTGGGTTTGTTTAACAATACAATTATGACTTGCGAGCAGCATTATATCCTCGCCATTGCAAATATTGGAATTATTGTCATGCTGGTGAATTTCGGCCAGCGCATTCCAGCTTCCAAGATCACACCATCCGAAATCACCGGGAACAACTGCCATACGTTTTGATTTTTCTGCTATTCCATAATCCAGACTTATATTTGGCAATTCAGGATATGAGTTTTTATAGGCATCAAAGCCTAGCAATATCTTCTCGTGAATTGGAGGTAAGTGGTTTTGGAATTCATCTATAAGAATTCCGGCTTTGCCGATATAAATACCGGCATTCCACATGTGCTGACCGCTGCTAATATAAGAATTGGCAGTAGATAAATCCGGCTTCTCACAAAAGGAATTAACTTCAAAAACTCCCGGTATAGTTCCAACTTCCCAACGGGTTTTTTCAATATAACCGTAACCAGTTTCGGGTCGGCAAGGGGCAATACCTATAGTTGCCAAAAGATTATTTTCAGCAGCCTTGGTAGCACGCTGAACTGTTTCTACAAAAGCTGGAATATCAAGTACATGGTGATCGGCGGGGAAAATACCCATGACCTGATCACTATCTTCAAAATATTTGGACAGGACCAATCCGACTGCAGGTGCGGTATTTTTTCCTTCGGGTTCGCTAAGAACCTCAATTTGCCCGGCATCAGCACGCTGGCTAATATGATATATAATATCGGATAATAGTGCATCATTTGTTATGATGACTATACGCTGATAACCGGAGGCTATCAGCCGGTCAAGGGTATGGTCCAGCATGGACTTTTCCCCCACAAAATTACATAACTGTTTGGGATGCTTTTCTCTGCTCGCAGGCCAAAGCCGCAGACCTTTACCACCTGCTAATACTACAGCCATCATATCGAAGACCTCCATATTTTCTGACAACTTAATTCTATGCCGTAAGCGGTGATTAATATTACATATAACGAGGTTAAAAATATGATTCGCTTCATTAAGCGGTCGCATTCCTATTAACAAAACAGGTAGCGGCTTCTAATCTCCCACTTCGTTGCAGCGGTGCGAAAGAAATAGCTCCGCAATTTCTTTCGATGTTAAATCAATCAAAGAATTTCTTAATGAATGATTTTCTTAACTAGTATCACCATTTACAGCAGGTTTTATTAGCATTCATTCTTGTTTAATAGCAAAGATTATTAATTGTATTTTGCAGTTTGGGGAAAATATAGCTATTAGCTTTCAAGAAGGAGAACATGCTTGAAGTCAAAAACATATATTGAAAAATACTCGTGGCGAGATATAATTGGAATTTTGTTTGGCTGTTTTAT
>JAQUBU010000052.1 GCA_028686565.1 Syntrophomonadaceae bacterium | reverse complement strand
CTCCAGGCAGCTAATCATAAATGATTTAAGGGCAAAGAGCTCATAATAAATCATGGCAGTTTCTTAGCACATTAAACAGCATTTCTTGACATAATTTTATAATTGTCATAAACTCATTAACATAATGGTCATATGACCATAATTATTATTATATTAATATCCTATACTATTGTTGGAGGTGATACTGCTGCGCATAGCTGTGTCGGGTGGTAATGGGATACGGCAGACTTTGCCGGCCGTTTGTTTGACCTAATTCTAAAAGTTAAACACAGTTTTGCTGGATACCGATGCAGACGAACCAGATGCCGGTTTTTTCTCAGCCCTTAAGCTTGGCGATTCGCCTGCTGGGCTGGATATCTTACCATGAGGACATATTTGAGGCTATCAGCCAGGGAATTGTCCGGTACTGCTGTCAGAAATTATTAAGGTCCTGAGTGCTAATCTGGCAAAATTTACAGATACTATACTATAATAAAGAAAAGAGGATCGTTTGATGACTAATAACAAAGGTATGGAAATCAAAATGCCCGAGGATGACGCGTCAAAGAATCTGGTTGGGTCTCTGAATAGCATTAACCGCGTAATTGCTGTAATGAGCGGCAAAGGCGGAGTAGGCAAATCCACAGTAACCGCCTTGGTTGCCAGCACCCTTGCTAAATCCGGATTTAAGGTTGGCATACTGGATGCCGACATAACAGGCCCCAGCCAACCCCGTGCTTTTGGCTTGAAGCATGTAAACTTGACCGGTACTGATTTTGGAATTACCCCGGCTTTAACCCGCAGCGGAATTAAAATGATATCAACCAATTTCATGCTAAAAGAAGAAGATGACCCCGTAATTTGGCGAGGCCCCTTGCTGGCAGGAGCAGTTAAACAATTCTGGGAAGAGGTGGACTGGCAGGAGTTGGATTACCTGGTAGTGGATCTTCCTCCCGGCACCGGTGATGTTCCCCTGACTGTTCTGCAAACCTTGCCGGTCAGCGGTCTGGTCATTGTTTCTTCGCCTCAGGATCTGGCTTATATGATAGTTAAAAAGGCAGTCAAAATGGCTAATCAAATTAAGACACCAATTTTGGGTTTAATCGAAAACATGAACGAATTAATCTGCCCGGAATGTAATGGACGCTTGAAAATATTCGGTGAAAGCCAGGGTGAATCTCTAGCTGCTAAAATGGGTATTGAACTTCTGGGGAGCATGCCCTGGGATGTCAATCTTAACAAATTAGTCGATCAGGGAAAAGTTGAAGATTACTATTCAGCCGAAATAGCTGCCATCGTGGAAAAAATCGTCGCTAAAACCGAATAGTACAAACAACATGGAATGTTTTTAATAGATTGATGGAAATGGGAGAGTGAGTATGGCCCGAGAACCAAAATGCCGGAGAGTTGAATCAATACCCAAGGTCAGTGCCTTTAAGCCTGCAGGAATACCTCGTTCTACTCTGCAGGAAGTAGTGGTCAAATTGGAAGAACTGGAAGCCATTCGGCTTAAGGATCTCCTGGGCCTGGAACAGGAAGAAGGTGCTGAGCGCATGGGCGTATCCCGGCCTACCTTTCAGCGTATTCTAATAGAAGGTAGGGCCAAAATAGCTAAAGCTCTGATAGAAGGCCATGCTATTCGTATTGAAGGCGGCAATTATTGCCTGGGCCAGGGTCAATGCCGTAGGCACGAGCATTTGAAAAAACGCAGTGATCATTGTCTTTACCGGAAGGATAATATCGAGGATGACAGAAGTCATAAAAGTTCAATTTGTGTGGCTGATGCAAAAATAGCTATCTGCGCCAATGCTGATTCTCCCTCAGCTTTAGTCGATGGTCGTTTTGGACGCTGCGCATGTTTTATGCTCTGGGATGAAGCTCAGCAAAACTTCAGCGCGATCAGCAACAGCGGGCCAGATCTAAATCAAGGCGCAGGAACCGGAGCCGCCCGGGAACTGCTTAAACACGGTGTAGGAAACCTGATATGCAATCGTATTGGCCCCAAAGCCTTTGCCGTAATGCAAAAAGCTGGGGTAAAGATATATTCTGCAGGTGAAGGTATGGATTTGAAAACGGTACTTAAACAGTACAAAGCAGGAGAATTACCCATAATAAATGTTGCCAACAATATTTGAGTAGGTAGATTAATGTTAATAGGCCCAGGGAAACGAGATGGTTTGCCAGCATTTTGGTCATTGTGAGTGTTTTGCATTATACGATACCGATACTCAAAGCTTGAGCCAGGTAAATAACCCTGGACACGAACCCGGCTTTCTGCCGGGATTTCTCGGAAAATATGGGAGTAAAAACAATAATCACCGGTGGCATGGGAGGGAGACAATCTAAAAAGCAGCGGATCTGTCTGTTCCGAGCACCAGCATGCCGGAGATTGCCATTCTTAAAATAATGCCTTAAACAGTTTGTTTTACTCAAATATAAAGCTAATGACATGGGGGAGACCAATTCTTAACCTTATGAAGATTGATATGGCCTTCCCTTTTTCATGGGAAAATAATTTTGATTTCTTTTTGGCGGGTATTTCCCTGCTCTCTCGGGGGCACTGAACATTACGGGTAACAATTCTCTCAAAATTAATTTACATCTATTGACATTCGCTTCATCTCATTGCAATAATATAAATGCAAGTACTTGCATTTATATTATTGCAAAAGGAGGTTGTTTATGTTAAATGGAAATCGGAAAGTCAAGACTATTATCCTTTTATCCATGTTTATCCTGGCTCTGCTGGCAGTATCCGCTTGCAGCAACAGCAACAGTCAAAAGACCAGCAGCCAAAATCCTGCCATCCCCAGCAATACTGCTAAACTGCGGGTGGCCGTATCCATAGTACCCCAGGCCACATTTGTTGGAGCGGTGGGCGGTGATATGGTCGAAGTGGTAACCATGATTCCGCCGGGCGCCAGCCCTGAAAACTATGCCCCTTCCCCCCAGATCATGGAACAATTAAGTGATGCCAAACTTTATTTCGCCATTGCAGTACCCGCCGAAACGAACGGTATTTTACCCCGGCTCCAGGAGGCCAACCCCCAAATGAAAGTGGTGGATCTGGCAGCTAAAGTCGATCAAGTTTATCCTGCCCGGGAAATGGCTGCGGGAGAAAGCGACCCCCATCGCTGGCTTTCCCCCAAAAGGGCAAAAGAGATGATAAAGGTTATAGCTGCCGAATTAACCGCCCTCGACCCCCAGCATGCTGACAGCTATCAAAACAATGCCCTCGCCTATCAAAAGGAACTGGAAAAACTGGATAAGGATATATCCTCATCACTGGGTAAGGTTGCCGGGCAGAGTTTTATTGTCTATCATCCCGCCATGGGCTACTTTGCTGATGATTATGGTCTCAAAATGATTGCCCTGGAAGAAGAAGGCAAGGAAGCCACAGTCCATGACTTCCAGGCTGTAATAGATCAGGCTAAAAAGGAAAAGATAAAGGTAGTATTCTACCAGGCGGAAATGGACAGCAAACAAGCCCGTAGCCTGGCGCAGGAACTGGGGGGGGAGGCCCGGCTTATCGCTCCCCTGGCTCCCGATTATATTAATAATCTCCGCAAAACTGCCCAGGCTTTTACCTCGGTTATGCAGCAGCAATAGATTTTTGCTATACTTTTATATACACTAAGTTAAGGTGGTATTAAATTTGAATGAAATGATTCCGGCGGTTAGTCTGCAAAATGTAAGTGCCGGCTACGACAATAATCCCGCCCTGGAAAACATAAATCTAAACATTGCAGCAGGCAGCTTTACCGGGATTATCGGTCCCAATGGAGGGGGCAAAACCACCCTTTTGAAGGTTATGCTGGGTCTGCTTGAACCCTGGGTTGGACAGGTGCGCATATTAGGACAGGACCCGCAAGAAAATCGCCGCCTGGTCGGTTACGTTCCCCAGGCGGCAAATATCAATCGCCGGTTCCCCATTTCAGTGCGCGAGGTAGTCTCTTTGGCAAGATTGGCTGGTAAATTGCCCATTTTTCATCGTTATAGCCCTGCCGATCGGAACATGGTAAACTACTGCCTCACTCGCCTGGACGTTTTGAACCTTGCCGAACGCCAGATCGGGCAATTGTCCAGCGGTCAGTGGCAGAGAGTTTTAATCGCCCGGGCTCTGGCAGTTGAACCAGTTTTGCTGCTTTTGGATGAACCCACCAGCGGTCTGGATGCCAATGCCAGCAGCATGGTCTATGAGTTATTGCAGGAACTTAATAAAGAGATAACCATTGTTATGGTTACACACGATACCCTGGCCATCAGTGCCTATGTACGTGATATTGCCTGCATCAACCATTACCTTCATTACCATGGAGAACCTGATATCAGTACCGACCTTATTATGCAGCTTTACGGCTGTCCGGTGGATCTAATCGCTCACGGCGTACCTCACCGGGTCCTGGAAGAACACGGAGGAAGATCATGATCTCATCTATATTTGAATATAATTTCTTGCAAAATGCCCTTATGGGAGCCTTGCTGTCCAGCCTGGCCTGCGGGATCATTGGGCCGATCATTGTTGAAAAGCGGCTGGTTATGATGAGCGGCGGAATTGCCCATACTGCTTTCGGAGGTATTGGCCTGGGCTATTACCTGGATGTGGAGCCAATGTATACGGCACTTGGCTTTTCCCTTTTTTCAGCCTTATCCATTGCCCAAATCCAGCGGCGCTCCAGTGTAATGCCCGATGTACTCATCGGTATGTTCTGGCCTCTGGGTATGGCCCTGGGCATACTCTTTATTTCCTTTACTCCCGGTTATCCTCCAAGCATGAGTACTTACCTGTTCGGCGATATTCTGACCGTTTCCCGCAGTGATTTATGGGTTATGGCAGTTCTCGATGCTATGCTGCTTTTTATTAGTTTTTCTTTTTTCCATCTCCTGCAGGCCTATCTGTTTGATGAAGAATTCAGCAATGCACTGGGCTTGCCCATGGTTCTGGCTGAATCGTTAACCTACGCCATGATTGCCCTGACCGTAGTCGTGCTTATTCGTGTGGTCGGTATTATTCTAATCCTGGCCCTGCTCTGTGTTCCTCCAGCCCTGGCTCGTCTTTTCCGCAACGACCTGCCTGCTATAATGGGACTGTCAGTAATACTGGGGGCGATGCTCTGTTTGGCCGGTCTGGCCCTTTCTTATCACTACAATCTGGCTTCCGGAGCTGCGATCGTAATCCTGTCGGTTACGGTATACAGTCTTACACAGCTGGTCTTGCGGTATTTCCGCTTACATTTGCGCAATATGCACAGGAATTTGGACTCCGCTGCCAACTCCGCTCATAATATTGAATAAAAATCAGAAAGGAACAAGCGAGCATGGATCTTAAACAAATTAACCAACAATTGTCAAAAAAGAATTTAAAAATAACCAGGCCCCGCCAGGCAATTTTGGAAGCTTTAACACACGCTTCAGGCTGGGTAACCGCCAAGTCCTTGTTTGAAGAATTAGCCAAGCAGCAAGCCAATATTGATTTTTCCACCATTTGCCGTAATCTGGAGCTTTTAAGCAGCTCCGGCATACTATGCCGGGTGGATCGTGACTCAAACGGAATTTTCGCCTATAGCGTGCGTGAAATTGAAGAGCATCACCATCACCTGATTTGCCGTTCCTGCGGTAAAATAAGCCCGATGGATTTCTGTCCCCTGCAAGAATTAAACTCTTCCCAGACATCAGGGTACAGTAATCTGGAGTGTCGTTTTGAAGTATACGGCTGTTGCCAGGCTTGTCAGGGCAAGGAATAACAAGGGGACGGTCCTGTTGCCCCTCTTGCGAGAGGGGCAAAAGGACCGTCCCCTTGTTATTCCTTGTCACCGGCAAGCTTAACCCAGATAAGCTATTTTTATATTAGCCTTGTACTCAACAATCTTGTTGTCAGCACAGTCAGCGGTCCAGTTATATACTTCTACGCCAGTGATATTACCCAAATCCCGGGAAGCCTCGCTAACTGCATTTTCAATTGCATCCTGCCAGCTTCTTCTTGATTCCCCTACTAATTCCGCTACTTTTACCTGCAAACTCAAAACCCCCTATTCAAATTAATAATATTATTTTGAGTTTCAGGGGGAACTTTTATGCAAGCAAAAAAAACAAGGGGACGTGACAAGGGGACGGTTCTCCTGTCATAAAATATGACAGGAGAACCGTCCCCTTGTCACGTCCCCTTGTCACCCTACTCCAGCATATCCTTCAACTTGCCAATCGCGCTTTTTTCAATGCGTGATACTTGTACCTGGGAAACCCCTAAGTCCAGCGCAATGATGGTCTGGGTTTCATCTTTGAAAAATCTTCTGATGATTACCTCCCGCTCCCGGTTGTCCAGTTTTGCCAGAGCTTCCCGCAAAGCCAGTTTTTCCAGCATGATAACATTTCCGTCATCATTGACCAGTCTATCT
Organism: Syntrophomonadaceae bacterium; assembly: GCA_028686565.1. Classification (GTDB taxonomy): domain Bacteria; phylum Bacillota; class Syntrophomonadia; order Syntrophomonadales; family Syntrophomonadaceae; genus JAQUBU01. The sequence continues at coordinate 5,506 of JAQUBU010000052.1, read as the reverse complement.
ATAAGTGATAAGTGTTCCCTTTCTTCACCAGGCATTACATCATCAATATATGCCGGAAGCTGACAAGCTTCCATGGCTAATACTATATCCTCACGCTCAATCTCCAAAAGGCTGGCAATTTCATTAACACCCGGTTCTCTGCCCAAATCGCCCCGAAGTTTATCTTGAGCCCAGCGAATTCGGCTGTATTTTTCTTTTATCCCGCGCTGTACCTTTACCATTCCATCGTCACGCAGAAATTTCTTTATTTCGCCTATTATCATTGGCACTGCATAAGTTGAAAAGCGAACATTATATGTAAAATCAAATCGTTCAATAGCTTTCAAAAGACCGATGGCTCCAACCTGAAAAAGATCATCATATTCATAAACAGTATTTTTGAATCTTTCCAAAACCATATGTATTAATCCTATATTGACCTCGTATATACGAGATTTAGCCTCGATATCGCCAGCCCTGGCTTTCAGCAATAAGCTTTCATTCTCTTGAAAAACATCTGAAGAGGTCATAATTTTACCCCCTTCAAGCATATGCTTCCTGATCCCGAACCAAAAAACTCCGCTTCATCTGAACGCTTGTCCCCTCACCTGGCCTGCTTATAACCTCCATCTCATCCATAAATGATTTCATAAAAGTAAAACCCATGCCCATCCGGGAACCATCAGTAGAATAGGCTGGTTCCATCGCCCTTATAATGTCCTCAATACCTTTACCGTAATCCTTGATTATCATCTCCAGGGTTCTATCATCCCGGATCGCAACCATGATTTCAACCTTTTCATTGGCCCGATTATCATAGCCGTGAATTATGCTGTTGGATACTGCTTCCGATACTACCAGTTTGATTTCTTCAATTTCATCCAGGGTGCAGTCCAACTGAGTTGCAAAGGCGGCTACACTAGACCTGGCAAATGATACATTCTCCGCTATACTCTGGAATTCAAAACGCACATAGTTCTTTATATTCATAGTAATCCAGCCCAGGGCTGGTACTCACCTCCCCTTAAATATTGATTATATCCTGTTCACCGCGGTAGATGGGAACCAGTTTATTGATTCCCGAAAAAAACAATATTTTTTCAATTGCGGGCTTTGCACCCACTATATACATTTTGCCGTTAAGGGCACTTATTTTCTTGTAACGCCCAATAATTAATCCCAGGCCAGAGCTGTCTATAAATGTAACCTTCTCCAGGTTTAAGATTAAATTTTTTATCTGATGATCTATAAGCTTCCTATCTATTTCCTCCCTTAATTTTTCTGCAATCAACAAGTCCAATTCACCTTTAACTTTTACTATCAGTGTATTTCTTATCAGTTTAAAATCAAGACTCACGTAACTATCTCCTCCCTGCACTGCCAGATACAATCTAATTCTACAGGGAGGAATAAAATACCTTCCACAAAATTCCATTTATAATAGATAAGTTTCGGCAAATATCTTTACTATTTCCTTCCATATGCCAGAGCGGGGTACATCGGCGGAAGCAACCAGATTAACTTGCTTAACCAGGTCTCCGTCTTTATATATCTGAACTTCACCTAATTTCTGTCCTTTCATAACAGGCGCATTCACATAAGACAGCAGTTCCTTTCTATTGCTTATTTTCTTTTCTTCTCCCTTAATCGCAATAGCACCTACATTATCTTCAGCAATAAGCGCAACATTATCGCTTATTCCTTTTCCTACCCTGACTGTTCCGCAAGTGCTATGCTTGCTGAAAAAGGATTTAAAGGTATAACGTGCAAACCCATAATTAAATAATTGCATCGAATCCCGAAAGTTCCCATGTTTTTCCGGAGATGCCAAAACAACAGAAATAAGCCGTAAACCATCCCGTTTGGCTGAAGATGCCAGACAATACTTGGCCTCTTCGGTCCAGCCTGTTTTAAAACCATCTGCCCCTTGATACCACCAGAGTAATTTATTGGTGTTATAAAGCTTAAATTCACCTTGCCGAAGATTGTATTCTTTTATGGCCGTATATTCAATGATTTTCGGATAAGCCAAGGCATTGCGAGCAATTACCGCCATATCATAAGCAGTAGTAAGATGTCCGGCAGCAGGCAAACCATAGGAATTAACAAAAGTAGTATTTTTTAATCCCATAAGTTTGGCTTCCTGATTCATTCGGGTTACGAAGTTTTGATGAGTCCCTTCCAAATGTTCGGCAACAGCCACACAAGCATCATTGGCAGAACCTACTGCTATAGCAATAAGCATATCTTCATAGCTCATTTTTTCTCCAGGTTCCAGATATACCTGTGAGCCTCCCATCTTCCAGGCATTCTCTGTTGTAACAACTTGATCCTTAAGCTGAACTTTTCCATTTTGCAGATCCTTGACTGCCAGAATTAGTGTCATTAATTTGGTCATACTGGCCGGTGCCAGCTTCTTGTGCTCGTTTTTGGCCAGCAGCACTTTGCCGGAATCAGCATCCATTAGTACATAAGCATCAGCCTTGGCCTCTACAACATCCGCCCCTACATTAGCTGGAATAAGTAGAGTAACTGCCAGAGCTATAAACAGCACCCAGGTAACACTCTTCTTAAAAATCATGTTTTATGTACCTCCCCCTTAATCAATCATTTCTAGATTATATTGTCTTATACAGGCTATTATGCCAGCACATTTAGGACTGCAAAAAAAATAATAGCAGGATAAAATCTTTTCAGCTCGATTTCATCCTGCTTATTATCAAATATAATAATTTGAATATAGGAGATATTCATAAATTCCTCTGCAACTCCGCTTAAACACCTGCTTGCTGATTTAAGCTCCGCAATAAACTGCAGAGCAGTTCAACAGAGACCGCTGCAAAATGGTGGGGAAATGAACCGCCGTCTGTTTTATTAATAGGAACCCGACTATTTAAGGTGGGGAACATTTATAATCATACCTTTCGCTTTACTCAAGGCACCCAATGTAACGAAAAATATCTTCCAGACTTTTACCTGGTTATAAAAATACCATTCTGATAAAAGCTTCTAAAAAATAATTACCAAACGAGTTCCATAGTCCCAATACATGTTGAAACCTAATCCTTTGCTAAAAAAATCAGCCGGTACCAGCATACAGTTCCCGGTTATCTCTGCCCGTCCATTCAGTTCTTTCTCAATTCCATTTACCAGTATGGTCTTGGCCCCCACTTCCATAAGTATATCCTGTCCATTGCTTTTGATAATAGCAGCATTTTGCTTTGCATCCCATTGTACATCCACATCCAACGCATCTGCTACAATTTTTAAAGGTATGAAACTGCGGTCTCCCAAGGTATCTATATAGGGTTTCTGATCAGGGAAATTCACGTTCTGCTTTTTAATTTCAACCTGGAAATCATAGCGGGGATCTGCTGCGGCCGGAGCTGTAAACAGCAGGAGAGAAAAAATCGCTGCTATTACCGTTGCTTTTCGCACATAAGCCACCTCCTTTACATTAATTTTTTATAAATTAAATTTGGCTTTTTTACCCATGTCAATTATGGTAATATATTAGCATAGAATGACATAAAGTTCCCACAAATAGTTTAATTTATTCGATAGCTTAAAGGGAGGAGTCGAGATGGGAGTTAGCTTCGGCAATCTGATGCCCAGTGCCAGTTCAACGGGAGCCGGTTTGGTAATGTTAATCAAATCGCAGGAACAGGCCAGCACAGCTGTATCTTTCATTGGTCAGCGGCAGAATAATTCAGTTAAAATCTATGGCAATGAAGCCGCAAAATTATTTAAAATTAAGGATGTAGCAGCTTTAAGCAAATCTTTCAATCCCAATATTGGGCAAATTGTAGATCTGGTTGCTTAAATCTTATGCTAAAAATAGTAAGAAACTAACTAATCTCCTTAGTTAAAAAATAAGCTAATGAGATAGGTTAGTTTCTTATTGTCTGAATCCACTTAACTTTAAGCAGTTTCTTTCGCACCGCTGAAATAAGGCGGGGGATTGGTACCCGCCTCATTTTTGTTAATAAGTAACGCGACCGCCTAAAAAAACGGGGGACATTTTTTCCCTCGTTATATTACTTTTATGATCAGTTCTTTTGAAGGTAAAGGCAAATCAGCAATCTTAAATGAGTTTTGTAGCAAGTTGCGCCCATTGTGCAGTGCTTCCGTATCATTGGCATGAATTACTGCCAGACAATCTCCGGCTTCTACTCGATCTCCCAGTTTTTTAAACAATTCTATCCCTACTGCATAGTCAATACTATCACCAATTTTTCTTCTTCCGGCCCCCAAAACCATGGCCGCTCTACCTATTTCCAAGGCATCCAGACGAGTAATATAACCGGCCTGTTGGGCACAGACTCTTTCTTTTATATCAGCTTGTGGAAGTCCATAGTTTACTAGTGTATAATCAAGACTGCCTCCCTGTTCCTGAACCAATTCCTTAAATTTAACCAAAGCTCGTCCCGATAATAATATCTCATGGGCACCATGCCAGGCATCTGTAAATGAGGTATATTTTTTCCCCAGTATTAACATATGGGCCGCCAGGTTAAGCGATATTTCTGTTAAGTCAGACGGTCCTTCGCCTTTGAGGGTATCTATCGCTTCTTTCACCTCCAGGGCATTGCCCACCATTTTTCCCAGTGGCTGGTTCATATCGGTCAAAACTGCGATTACTTCCCGTCCTGCCGCACGCCCAATCGCAACCATGGCCCGGGCCAATTTTTCCGCTTCTGCCAGATTCTTCATAAACGCTCCGCTGCCCACCTTTACATCCAGTACTATTCCTTGCGCACCAGAAGCTATTTTTTTGCTCATAATACTGGAAGCAATCAATGCTATGCTTTCGACTGTAGCAGTTACATCACGAATCGCATAAAGCCTTTTATCAGCTGGCACCAGGTGCCCGCTCTGGGCAATTACCGCTGCTTTAATCCGGTTTACCTGTTCTATAAAATCCTTATATGTTTTTTCAGTTTGAAACCCTGGTATGGATTCAAATTTATCTATGGTTCCGCCGGTATGACTTAAACCCCGCCCTGACATTTTAGCTGCCGGTATACCTGCTGCCGCCACCAGCGGTATAACTACCAGGGTTGTTTTGTCTCCTACCCCTCCAGTGCTGTGTTTATCAACTTTTATTCCCTCAATTGCCGATAAATCCATAACCTCTCCGGAATAGGCCATTGCCCAAGCCAACTCCCCGGTTTCCCGCTCATTCATGCCCTGGAAGTAAACCGCCATAGCCCATGCTGCAATCTGATAATCAGGAATACTCCCATTACTTATTCCTTGGACTATAAATTCTATTTCAGCCTGGCTCATTGCCAAACCATCGCGTTTTTTTTCGATAATCTCCTGAGTGTTCATCTAGTCTCTCCTTAACAAGGGATAAAAACTTTCGCCTGCCAGCCCGGAAGTCTTAACATCCAGGTATTCAGCTATCGTCTGTCCCAGATCAGCAAAACATCTTCTGGTCCCCAGATTGATGCCCGCAAGAATACTTTGTCCATAAACCAGGACGGGAACATATTCCCGGGAATGATCGGTACTTGGAGTAGTG
>JAQUBU010000317.1 GCA_028686565.1 Syntrophomonadaceae bacterium | reverse complement strand
GCCCAAGTTGACTTTGGTACAGTTGATATGACACATAATCAGCAGATAATTGAAGTGAAGTACCTGGTTATGTCCTTTCCTTACAGCAATGCAGCCTTTTTAAAAATATTACCGGCAGAAAACATTGAATGCTTTCTGTGGGGGTTGAGGATTGACCTGGCAGGTGGAGTGCTGAAAAAGATCTGGTTTGATAATCTGTCAGCAGCAGTAGCTAAAGTCGTGAATCATCAGGATCGCAAATTAACTGTTGCTTTCCAAAGATTCAAGCTGCATTACGGTATCCAGGCTGAATTTTGTAATCCTGGCAAAGGAAATGAAAAAGGTAACTGTGAGAATAAAGTTGGTACTACCCGTAGGAACTGGATGGTTCCCACGCCAGAGCTATTCTCTTTTGATAAAATTAATGAAGAAATGTATCGAAAAGCACAAGAATACCTGAAGGAAATTCATTATGAAAAGAAACGTCCAATAGAAGAGCTGTGGCTGGAAGAAAAACTGAAACTTTTGCCTTTGCCCAGAGAACAGTTTGAAGTATTTAAGCTGGAAGCCGCAATACTTGATAACTACGGTAAGGTGTTGTTCGAAAAGGAACATTTTCATTTACCAAAGGGGAAAAGAAAAGAACGCGTTCTTTTAAAAATATATTGGAATCAAGTAGAAGTGCTGAATCAAAATTATGAACTGATTGGTTCCTTCCCTCGCCCTTATGTAATGAAAGAGCGAGAAATTGAATGGACAGAAGGACTGAAAGTAATCTATCACAAGCCGAAGGCAGCCACGTATGCCTGGATCTACTCCGTACTCCCGGCAGAGATAAAAAGTTACCTTGCTGTAGAAGATCTTAACCACCGTAAAAGGCGTATTGGCTATCTCCTGAAGTGGATCTCAGAAGGCTATGACATCACGCAAATTAACTTAGCACTGGCAGAAACATCGGTTCATTTACATAATCAAGAAGGGGTAATGTACCATGCCCTATACCAGCTTAAACACCCTGAGTTAACACTGGAATCGCTAACCGAAGACTATACCCCGACTGCAGTCAGAGGGTATGAACCGGATCTGGATGTATATAATCAACTATCGAATGGGGGCGACTTCTCATGAGCAGCGCCCTAATTCAGGATTACTGTAAAACGCTAAGACTTGCGTATGTACCGCAAATTTATGAGCAAATACAGGCAGATAGCCAGGAAGCCTACTTGCTGCAGTTATTAGAATCCGAAGTAGAGGCAAGAAAAAACACGAAGGTGGCCCGGCTAATCAAAAAGGCAGGCTTTAACCAGTTCAAAACCTTTGACGATTATGACCCCAGCTGGGCATTGACCCTGCCGGAAACGATTACGCTGGAAGAATTAAAAGACCTGGTATTTCTGGAGAAGCAACAGAACCTGATGATGCTCGGATCCGTGGGGAATGGAAAATCCCATTTGTCAGTGGCGCTGGGGATTGAGGCGTGTAAGAGGGGTAAAAATGTATCTTTTTTCCGGGTGGCTGATCTGGTATCCAAGCTATTGGAAAAGCATCAAAGTGGTACATTACCCCGGTTTATACGGGAGTTAAAAAAACTAGATCTATTAATATTGGATAAATTGGGGTTTATCCCTTTTCATAAAGATGGGGCAGATTTACTATTTAGCGTCATTGCCGAGTGCTATGAGCAGACTAGCATTATTGTGACTTCGAACTTGGAATTTGGGCAGTGGAATACAATTTTTGGTGACAAGCGCCTTACCGCTGCCATAATTGATCGCCTGGTTCATCATGCACACATTCTCTCATTTACCGGCGAAAGTTATCGGTTGCATCATGCCCTCTCTAAGAAATTCGGTACTGATTAATTTTGGTAAATATGACTGGCAGGCTTATGTACAAATTCGCTGCCATGTTGTGTATTTTTTACTTGCCAAACACACCTGTATTTCGGGAATTTAATATCTATGTTCCCTATTATGTCTATGTCATCAGATTATAATCAGCCCTGAAGATAATAATTTACGATAAATTTTCCTGATGCCTATCATTTCCTGGTCAATTTCATGGCATTTTTACCACAAGCCTCAAGATGGCTCCTCAGAGCTATTTTATATAAATTTGAATGTTTTGCTATTGCCGTCAAAATTATATAGGTAAAAAAACAGAATATATTGCTGGGCAATTATGTAAAGGATAATAAATATAACCAACTATACTATTATAGGATTATATGGATAATGCGACGCTCATAATGACAATTGAACCTCCAGTTTTGCTCATAATTATACCGATAAGGCCGGTAGTTATTTTTTGTTGGGTTTTCGCTTAATTAGTAACAACTTTTCCATATCCGGAAATAGTGATGTATCAGTCAATTCAAACATCATCCATTTTCCATCGTGGTAGGTTGTAGATTCATCATAAATTTTTTGTACTTTTAAAGAATAATCGTTCTTATCTGCTTCAAATTTTGCTCTTTCATCTTTACCAAAGATAATCATAAAGCCAAAAACATTTTCTTTAGCATATAAAGCACATAAAGATTTTCCACCTCTACGATATTTATGTTCATATTTCCACTTTTTACCACCACTATTCCAAAGCCGTTCCATATCATATTTTGATTCAATCAAATCACATAGCTTAATCCAAACTTCAAACAGCGGTTGTCCTATCAAAGCAATCATTTCTTCATTAGTTGGTGCTTTTTCAAGCATTATTAATTCCTCCTTTAAGCCTTGCTTCCAAAATCGCTTGTTTTGATGGAGGTGACAAGCTCAGTGCTCAGAATTTTCGCGGTAATCAAGATAGAATTCCCCAAATTGGGTCAGAGCTTCTATTCCATGCAATCCGGTTTTCACTTGAAAGCGTACCCGGTATA
>JAQUBU010000316.1 GCA_028686565.1 Syntrophomonadaceae bacterium | reverse complement strand
AGGTTCATCGAGCAGCAAAAGGTCGTAAGTCCCCAAGAGCAGTTTAGCCAGGGCTACCCGCACCCTTTCCCCCATACTCAGAACCCCGCAGGGTTTGAAAACTGCATCACCGGTAATAAGCAAATCAGCCAGGAGATTGCGAACCCGCCCCTGATCCGGGCAAATACTAAGCAGTTCATCGAGAATGCTTCGCTTCCGGCTCAAGGATTGCATTTCCTGTTCGAGGTAGCCCAAGCGCAGAGAGGGTGAAGACCATATTTCCCCGTTGTCCAGAGCTTCCAGACCGGCAATAATACGCAGCAGGGTAGTCTTGCCTGATCCATTTAGACCTACCAAAGCTGCTTTTTCGCCATATTTCAGGCTAAATTTGCTGCCTGCAAACAGGCTCCGGGTATTAAAGGCTTTGGCAATCCCCTCGGCCCCAAGGACTTCTTTCCTGCCCCGCCGTCCCATTGTAAATGACAGATCTATCGTTCTTTCTTTATGAGGCCGGGCGATCCGCTCCTCCTCCAGACGTTCCAGGCGTTTGATATTATTTTTGACCCGGCGGTCTATCTTTTTGGCCTTGGCTCGATAAAATACTTTAGCACTTTTAATCCCTATATCGGCAGCTTTTCCAGCCGCCCGGTCATGAGCCTGGCCGGCCCAAACCTTTTGTTCCTGAATCGCATTTTTTAGTTTCCGGGATTGTTTTTGCTGATCCCCAAATGTTTTCTCATCGCGTGTTAGCTGCTCAAGTTTCGCTTGATAATAATAGGAATAATCACCTGCATAGGAGGTAATCCCGTCCGTTTTAAGTTCCAGCACCCGATTAACGGTCCGGTCCAGGAAATAGCGGTCATGCGAAACCACAATAACTGTCTCCGGATACTCGCCAATGAACCCTTCCAGCCATTCCAGGTTTTCAGTATCCAGATGATTGCTGGGCTCGTCGAGCAGCAGCAGTTCGGCTCCCGATAACCATATCCGCGCCAATTGCAGACGGGTTTTTTCTCCCCCGCTTAAATCAGTAATTAATTGATCTTCGCGGCCGATGAAAGCGAATTTCTTCAAGGCTTCCCCCACCGAACGGTAAGAAGCACTGGTCATCCCGGCCTGTTCCAAGCCTTCAAGCACCGTAGAAGCTTTGGCATCATCAAAATACTGGGTCAACAGACCGCAGCTGGTACCGGCATGGTTTTTCATTGCCCCCGCAGCCGTTTGATCGATTCCCGCGATTATTCGCAGCAATGATGATTTCCCGACCCCATTTGGTCCTACAATCGCCAGTTTTTCACCGGCCTGAACTTCAAAATTAACCCCGGTAAAGATATCTCGACCGGCAAAGCTCTGTGCAACATTCTCTAGAGAAAGCAAAAGCACCCAAATCACTCCTTTGTGTCTGGATGCTACTTACGACTGTATACGAACATTATAGAATATGATATGCTCTTCCATTAAAACAATAATAGCCTGAACATTATAAATTGAAAAAAGAAACGCCAATATGCCCGCAATATAGCAGCAGTAACATCCATCTTAATATACGATTTGATGTTACTTAATTCCTCATTGGCGTCTCCTTTCCGTTCAGTCTGATTTTACTCTTTTAATATATTACGGAAGTATAAATTAGTCAATTTTATGACCAGCCTAAAAATATTTAAACCAAAAAAAGCATTGCTATTGACTCTGCCCCCGGGGCAGTCTTTAGACTATAAATACCGCCTTAGAATTAAGTTATACTCTGATAGGTACTCCAACAGCCAGCAGCAGGAAGTTAGGAAGCTTTGTCGAAATAAACCTTAGCAACAAAAGGGAGGGATTTTTATCAATACCTTTAATAAATATCAACATGTGCCACAATTTGCATGTTTTTGCCTTTTAGCTATTATAATTTCGTTAATCAGTGCTTGCGGCAAACAAGATGATAACAAGAAGGATTTAGAAACTGTAAGCAAATATGTTGAATTGGCCGCCGTTGCTTCACTTAATATACTGGTATGCTTATACCTTAATGCCGCAAATTTTGAAGCGTCCTCTCAAAACCGGGGTTATCGGAGTGCTTATCGGCACCCTGGCCTATGGTTTGATCCCCTTTATTCCGGTGGAATTATTCCCTGAAGCCGGCTGGGAACAGATGCCTATCTTCATCCAAATGCCGGTAGGTACCAGTGTGGAGGAGACTGAACAGGTAGTGGCGGGAATTAGTAAATACCTGGCAAAACAAAAAGGAGTCGTGGAAATCTATTCATCTTCGGGAGCCCAAATAGAGGGGTGGTTTGGTGGATCTATCGGAGCCAATGGTGTTTCTGAAGAAAATGGCTTTGTAGTCGTAAAACTAGACAATAAACAGGTTAATCAAGCTGACCTGGTTGATACCTGGGGACAAATCCTCAGCAAGAAATACCCCCATCAGTGGTGATGTACAGGAACGAACAGCCACTGAGGTTATGAATGATATCAAAGTTATATTGGCTGATAGCCAGTTCCCCGAAGGTTATCGTTGGGATGTGGGCGGAGAAATGAACTACCAAAATGATATGTTTTCGGATCTGGGAAAACTATCGATCTTTGTTTTCTTCCTCATTTTTATACAAATAGCAATGCAGTTTTACTCCTTGAGTCTTCCCCTGCTGGTTATGAGTACTGTTTACCTGGCTGTGGCAGGAAGCTTAATCGGCCTTTTTGCAACACGAACCCCATTAGGCTTTGTTTCCATGATGGGTATGATCGCCCTGGCCGGAATTGTAGTGCGAAACGGTATTGTCTTTATTGAGTTTATTGAAAGATCCCGGCAAGCCGGGCACGAATTGACAGAAGCGGTGCTATTGGCCGGGGGTGCAAGATTGCGTCCTATTTTATTAACTTCAGCCACAGCTGTAGCCG
>JAQUBU010000315.1 GCA_028686565.1 Syntrophomonadaceae bacterium | reverse complement strand
CATTTATCAACCTGATTAAAATATTCATTTCCTTTTAACCTTAACGGATATTGGTATCCGCAAACGATGTTCACATATTGCTCCAATGCATGTAAAGCCTTTGCTTTATGTTGTTGCATCAAATATCCCTGCGCTGCAACGATATGAATACCAAATACCGCATTTGTTAAGATATCTTTCATCTGAAAAGAATCGATAATCTGAATTCCCTGAGAATATATCTGTTCAAATAAGACTGGTTCCATCATGTGTAACGAAAGATAATTGGTTAACAACGTTAATGTATCGATTACATTCTGGTAAAGTAATATTTGATTCACTTTATTGGCTTGATCATTTTCCCCCAGCATTTGATATGCCATAATAAGCATGACATCATCTCCGCTATATGGAGCCAATAGATCATTTAATAAACGAATGACTTCTTCGCTATTTCCCAGTGCCATCTCCGCCAGAGCTTCCATAGTGTTCGCACTTTTTAAGTCACGGATACTCTCTGATTCCTCTTTCACTCTCTGACTTAGCAAAATACATTGCTGCAGAATTTCTTTTTTTGTATCCTCTGTTTTTGCCAGGGCAGAATGGTTCAGTAATAATTGGATCATAGAAATCAAAAACGGAAAACAAGAGTAGTATTTCTTTATTGTCTTGTTACATTGCTCCATTACTTCATCAAATGGTTTGGTAGCAAAGTCGTGTGAGAGTTTGCTATATAATTTTTTAATATCTTCATTCGTAAGTTGTGGTGAATATCCCAACAATTCATCGACTGAAACATTAAAAAATGTTGCCAGTTCCGGAAGTAGTAAAATATCAGGATAGCTTTGTCCAGACTCCCATTTGGAAACAGATGCTTTAGAAACTCCAATATACTCTGCTAAATTTTCCTGCGTTATTCCTTTCTCTTTTCTTTTTTGAATAATGCATTTACTTATATTTAACTTATTCACAATTAATCACCTCAAATATTATTTTATCCATTGATTCATTTCCTGGCGATGGATTTGCAGTTGATTTTAGTGGAATAAGTCAACTTACGGGAAACTTTTTTCGACAATATGAGCCACACAGGAAGTCGCCTGTATTGCACCGTATAATTGTTATGTGCTATAGATTGCTTCGCTGCGCTCGCAATTCTCACGGGTATTTAGCCCGCCACGATAAACGAAAAGCGTCAGCCGGTTTTCATTTACGTAATCAATTACCGGGGGAAGATTGCCGCGCTGCGCTCGCAATGACAGGTTGGCGCTGTGCTCGCAATTCTCACGGGTATTTAGCCCGCCACGATAAACGAAAAGCGTCAGCCGGTTTTCATTTACGTAATCAATTACCGGGGAAGATTGCCGCGCTGCGCTCGCAATGACAGGGAGGCGCTGCGCTCCTCGTAATGACAAGTACGCTAGTTTCATAGCAATGACAAGCACACTAGTTTCATAGCAATGACACTATAGCTGCTATAATGGCGCTGCTAGCGCAGTGTCATTGCGAGCGCAGCGAAGCAATCTATCCACTTTGGCAGCAACTATCATACTATATCGCAGTTTTAACAGACAACGCAATATCTGCAGAGGCTTAAAAAATTATTTGCTTTTAAGTATTTATGTGTATATACTCTTATCAAGAACTCATGCAGGAGATTTAATATGCACAAAGCTGAAGTTAACAAAATAGATCCCCAGCGAGCTATGGAAGTGGGCAACTCTTGCCTTTGTAATAATTTGCGCCGCTGTGCCCGATTAGCAACCCAAATATACGAGGAAGCCCTGCGTCCCCTAGGCTTAAAAGTTACCCAGTTTTCTCTGTTAATGTCTCTGACCTACTATGGAGATATCAGTATTAACCGTCTGGCTCGGGTTATGGGAATGGACCGCACTACCCTGAGCAGAAACATGCGAGTTCTGCAAAAAAGAGGCCTTATAGCAGTAGACCGCGGCAATGACCGCCGCGAGCAAATTTTAAGCCTTAGTAATGAAGGACGCGAAATACTGAACCAAGCTCTGCCTATTTGGGAGGAGGTTCAAGCAAAAATGGCTGAACTGCTAAACTTGGAACGGATGGAAAACGTGGTCTTAACCCTTCGCAACTTAAACAAGGATTTGAGCTAATATTTTTTAGTTAAATGTGTGTATATACGCATTTTTTTAAGCATCTAAAGCAGTTTCTTTTGCACCTCTGCATCGAGGTGGGGGATTAGATCCCACCGCTTAAATAAGCGAAGAACATCTTTCGCCAAGTTATAAAAAGGAGAGTGATAAAATGACAGCCAACCCTAAATCTATGAGTTATGATGTATTAAAGCAGCTATTTCTGGATTCCCGCGCAGATGATGTGGGGTTTGTTGAATTGGAGCGTCCTGCACTGGCTCCCCAGCGGGATACTATTGAGGCATTGTTTCCTGCTGCCCGTACTCTGGCTGCTTTCGTGCTGAGGCTTAATCGGGATAATCTCCTGGCTCCCACACGTATACTTGCCAGCTATGAAACCAACCGGGTTATGGTAGAGCTGAGTCAAGTACAGGCTAATGTTTTTAAGGCACTTCGCTCAAGTGGCATACGCAGTATGCTCTTACCTGCTGCCTACCCTATGGAAATGAATCCTCCCAAAGGGAAACGTATGGATATCAGCCACAAAGAGGTTGCTCTGCAGGCTGGTATGGGAATTATGGGAAATAGCCGCCTGCTCCTTCACCCTCGCTGGGGCAGTACGATTATACTTGGCACCATGCTGCTCGACTGCAGTATAGAGCATTATGACCAGCCTCTCGAAGAAGAGGTCTGCATCCATTGCAACCTTTGTATAGCTGCTTGTCCTGTAGGAGCCATTGGCAAGGAAAGGAAATTTAATTTTCAATCATGTTTGATACACAATTATCG
>JAQUBU010000314.1 GCA_028686565.1 Syntrophomonadaceae bacterium | reverse complement strand
CATGCATTGGAGCAATATGTGAACATCGTTTGCGGATACCAATATACGTTAAGGTTAAAAGGAAATGAATATTTTAATCAGGTTGATAAATGGCTCGAGGACAATATTACCATTGGAACAAGCACTCCGATTGATGATATAACAATAAAGACGAATTTTATCAAGATGGTTGATGAAAATCCTGCATTCATGCCATTAAAAGAAGATGAACAATATAAAAAGATTATAAAAAAATTGAAAGGAAAGTTAGGCGGGTAAAAAAAGTGTATCCCTAAAAACAGGCCCGTATCATAAAATGGTATGCTCCCTTTTGAGTAGACACCTGAAAAAATAAAAATTCAGGACTACAAAAAGGGAGATTTTTATGGGAAGAAAAGTAATTAGTAATGTCAAGAAAATCGAAGCAGTTGAGAAGTACAATTGAGGAGAAGGGAGCTCAGGAAAGTATAGCGCGGGAATATGAAGTAAATCTAGCTGGTTTTCAGCAGTTGATAGGCAATTATTAAGCTATGGAGACAAAAAACAGCAAAGCAAATAATGGATGAATAAGTAGTGTTTGGGGATTGACTCAAAAAAAGGGAATATTATATACTATAAGTGAACGAACGTACACTCGGAAGGAGCCGATTATGCCTCTCTCAGCCTCGAAGCAGAACAAAGAAAAACGTCAAAGACTTATGGAATGTGCCTTGAACTTGTTTATAGAGAAAGGTTATTTTAATACTTCAATTCGCGATATCATAGAACGGACGGGATTTGGAACCGGTACCTTTTACAACTATTTTGTTGACAAAGAAGATGTCTTAAAGTCCCTCCTGGAAGGTTTTGCAGATCAAATTATAACCAGCATCACCGAATATTATCATGTAAAAGAAAATCTGCTGGAAAGATTCATCGAAACCAAAAGAATTACCATGGAAGTGTTTGCAAAAAATGAAGAGCTATCAGAGATATACAGTCGGGTTGCTGGAGCCAGTGAACCTATCGACAAATGTTTGAAAGCTTTTGAAGACAAATTACTTAGCTTTTACACCAAAAACGTCGAGTATGGTATTAGAAAAGGCATATTTAAGCCTGTTCCAGTTGCTCCTGTTGCCCATTCAATTCTGGCCACGGAAAAATTCCTGTTGTATAAATGGCTGGTACTTAAGGATATAAGCAAAGAAGAGATGATCAACATGGTGGTCTCATTCCATGAAACCATGGCCAAAGGCTTATTACAAAACTCTGCTGATATTTTGCATGACTAAAATATTTACCCGGTAATAAATGTACATACGCTCATAATTGCCGAGATCCGCTATTTTGAATTAATGAGAGGAGGAGTATTGATGAAAAAGGTCAATCCTTTGCACATTCAAGCCCTGTTGGATTTGATCAACCATGGACCCTATTTCGAACTGCTATCAATGGAGGTCAAAGCATTAAGCAATGGATATTCCAGGGTTGAGGTTAACCTGGAAAATAAGCATCGAAATCCCTTTGGCGGTATTCACGGAGGCGTATACTCCTCTCTGATTGACACTGCTGCTTATTGGGCAGTATACTGGAACATTAATGAGGATGCTGGCTTTGTATCCCTTGATGTGCAAGTAGATAATTTGGCAGCTGTCAAAGACGGACACCTGGTGGTTGAGGGAAAAAGGATAAAGGTTGGACGCAGTATCTGCAAAGCCGAAGCCGTTATCAAGGACGCTAATGGCAAGTACGTGGCCCACGGAACATCCAAAATGATGATAACTCCAGGGTTACAAACCATCAACCAGGCAGTCATGGCAATGGGGCATAATGCTTTACCGCCCAAGTTTATTTCTTAATAAAATAAGCCGGGATTATGAAGGAAGGGGCAAGGAATATATGAAAAAGGTTCTGGGTTTAGTCATATCCAATCGAAAACTGGGTAACAGTGAGCTTCTCGTAAAAGAGATTATGCATAATATCCCCTATGATTGCCAGTACGAATTAATCAGACTTACAGACATGAGAATAGATCCTTGTCTGGCCTGCTATAAATGTTTGGAACTTGATAATGGATGCATAAAGAAAGATGACTTTAATTTTGTTATGGACAGAATTAAGCAGGCAGACGCACTAATTATCGGTGTTCCAGTCTATTTATTGGGTCCGCAGGGATATTACAAAATGCTCTGTGATCGATTGGTGTCCTGCTTTAAATACCATTCTTTTACAGCCGGTAAACCATGTATTGTAGTAGTTCCCTTCGGCACTCAGGGCTGGGAGGGTTATACTAAAGCGGCTTCCCTGGTAATGCTCCACCTGCTGCAAATGAAAATCGTTGATTACTGGCCGGTACATGCGACCCTGCCGGGAGAAGCGCTGATGGATACCGCTAATATTCAATATGCCCGGGACCTGGGAAAACGGATATTTGATGGCGAACCCTATGCTCCTGGTCCATGGGAGTGCCCGTATTGCGGATCAGATCTTTTCCGCTTGCTTCCTGACAATAAGATCGAATGCCCTCTTTGCGGTATAAAAGGGCATCTGGAGATGAACGCGGAGCCAAGTTTTGCCTCCGGCCAGGAATGCCGCCTCGCCGTCCATAATATTCTCGAACACTTTAATGGATGGGTCAAAGATATGAAAAATAAATTCCTTGAGGAAAAGCATGAGTTAAAAAAAATACAGCAAGAATATAAGGATTTTGACTGGTGGATTAAACCCTGATTTGGGTATTCTAATCTCCCAACTGGTTGCAGCGGTACGGAAGAAACTGCTCCGCAGTTTCTTCCGATACATAAATAGAAATAAAGCAAATTATTACCTGGGCAATAGATTAATTTGGTATTTACGTTTTTAGGAGACAATTTTTGTGTGTAAAGCCATTAACCAGATAAATCAGACCATTTTAAATGTTGAGGGACTATGGGCAGGTT
>JAQUBU010000051.1 GCA_028686565.1 Syntrophomonadaceae bacterium | reverse complement strand
ATAATTACAAATCAGCATATTCACTTTTTCCCGGTACCAACGCTGGGAATTAATTAAGGAATAAACCAAAATAGATATTGATTCGGGTTTTGCCATATCCGCCAGCGCATTGGCCATATAAAGCTTGACAGAAGGATTTTTTTCCTGCAATATCATCTGTTCCAAAACAATTCGTGATTTTTCGGTAGCCAGTAAACCTAAATTAACCACTGCCTCCATCCGGGTCACTTTAAATGGCGAGTTGAGCCTTTTTATCTGTTTTTGCTCATGTTTTTCGATATCAATAATATTTTCTATATTTTGCTGCTGGTTACGGCTTAACTGAATTGCCTGTTTTAAATCAATATAATCGCTTAGCATCACCGTGTCATGAGATTTCGGGATATCACCGGATAATGCTTTTATTATGAGTGCTTTACCATTTTTTATTTTCGCTTGCAGTTCTTCTATTTTTAGTCTTTTTATCAGCAGACGAGATATAAGCAGAAAATCACAGTATAGCAATGCGGCGACTGCAATCAAACATAGTTCTACACTAGAACTCACTATCAAGTTTTCCTTTTAATTTTATTTTTACTATTGCTAACAACTCAGTAAGCATAAACGGTTTTTTAAAATAATGCTCCACTCCCAAAGCCGCCGCATGTAAAATGGAATCATCATTTTTCATATGTGAGACAAAGAAAAAAGGTGTGTTTTTAGTATCAGATTGCATTAATAGCTTTTCTCGAACCAGGAAACCATCTACCTTAGGTATCATTATTTCGCTGATGATCAGGTCAAAAGCTTCTCTTTCCGTTATACGCAGGGCTTCTTCGCCATCATTGACAGTAACTACTTTGATTTTTAGATTTTCAAGGGCAGTCTTTAATACATCTCTATTTACTTGATCATCATCAATTATCAATATCTTGCTTAGCTCTTCCCTATAATCATCAAGGGTAGAATTGCTGCAAACCAGATTCATTCCTCTGTTTTTAGCGATTTTAACTCTCAACATAGCGACCTTATACATGCTTTCAGAAGGTTCATTAATGGTTTCTTGCTGATCGTTTATTTCGTCAAAGATTACTACTCCTGCCGATACAGTGATTTTTTCAATGAATTTTTCTGAAGCAGCTACTGCATTCCTGATAGATTCCGCAAATTCAATTGCTTCTCCACGGCTGGTATGGGGGAGATAGCATGCCAGTTCAAAGCCCTGTAAGCGGAAGAGCAAGGTATTATCGTCTTTTATGTTGTTTATGGTGTATACTATGTTACGCATTATTTCATCAACTTCATTATCACCATAGGAAAACTTAATTTTATGCATATTATCAGCACTTATTATTATTAATCCCGGATTTTGTTTGGAATCTCCTGAAAAAAGATCCTTTAACTCTGTAGTAAGATAATTTTTGAAGAAATCATAATTATATAGATCAGTAATAGAGCATTTAATTAGTTTCTCTTGTGTTTCTTTGATGCTGTTACTAAGTTTGAGATTCATTTCTTTTAACCAGGTATTCTGCAGATTCAGATTAGTAACTTGTTCTTCTGCTTGTTTAAGTGTAGTATTGAAAACTTCGGGGATTTCAACATCATATTCCTGGGATATTTTATTTACAAGCGGCTCAATAACATATAACCAGCGCATCCCTTTTTTTGCCAGAACCTGTTCAAATATAATATTCCATAATGTATTGCCTCTATAGTTATAATCGGTTATATCCAAAGTGCCGTTTTCGAAACTGATTTCGAGGTCTTCTATTACTTCCAAAACCTCTTGTTTTTTAAAAATCGAAGCATATCTTTTTAAAATTTTACTGCATATTGATTTGTAACCGCCCGATTTGGCAAGATCATGTTTTATCGGGGTTAGAAAGGCTCCGCATTCCAGATCTCTCAATGCTTTTATGTATTCGCTGATGCGGTTGTTTATTATTGATCCGTGCTGGGGTGCAATCATGGCAATATCCATGCCCAGCAAAACCTCCATAACTGGCCTTAGAATATCATTGGATGGCATATAGTGTTCATGAAAAGCTTTCATTTTTTCCATATAATCATCACTAGCATATAGTGACCATTCACCGGAAAATGCTCCAAAAAGATCACTGCTGAAAAGAATCTTGGAATGGGAATCATAAGTGGCAATAGAACCGGGGAAATGGAGATACGGGGTTTGTACAAAACTTAAAACACGGCCTGATTTTAAAACCAGTTTAAATTCATTTTCATTTACTATATAGTAATCAGACTTAATACCGTAATACCGTACAAGGGTTTGCGTACGCCAATGAGCAGCAATTATGAACCTGGCACCTTTTTGTTCAAACAATGGCACCCCAGCGCAAAAATCCGGGTCCTGGTGATGCAGAATTACATATTTGATCTTTTCCAAAGGAATAATACTGCAGACATTAGCCAATACATCCTCAAAATCCAGCACCGAACCGGGATCTATTAAAACAGCCTCATCATTATCTACCAGCAGATAGGGATTACAGCGCAGACCTCCGTGCTGTTCACCGCCTCCTACCCAAAAAATATTTGGGGCTATTTCGGCTGTTTTTAATTTATTCATTCAACCAATCCTCTCAAAAATTATTCAATAATCGCTTAAAAAATCGGGTATGGAAATTTGGTTTTATGAAGAGTAATAGCTATATAAAAAGTTTGGCAGTTTATTTAAATAATTTCGATTATATTGTATATAATATACTATGAATCTGCTAAAATCTCTGCATTTTTTCAGTAATACCAATTTATTCTGAAATAGAGTAATCATAGTTGTAAAAATGTTTTTATTTCAAATCATCAATCCCTTATTCTTTTTCCAAAGGAGGATTATATTAGCATTTGCCAATAACATCATAAAAATTGACGCTATCTGTAATAACGGCTGTAAGACGGGGATTATGCTTAGCTCTCATGTGGTATAATCAATAAAAAAAGCCGTTTGCTTTCTGTTTTAGGCTTGATTATTTTACAAAGGAAGGATTTATATTTAATGAAAACCAAACAATTTGCAGTAATTGGTATTGGCCGTTTTGGTGAAAGCCTCATTTATGAACTTCGCAGAATGAATCACGATGTTCTGGCTATAGATACCAATGAGGATAGAATTGAGGATAATGTTAATATCGCAACACATATCGTACAGGCTGACTCAACAGATGAAAAGATTCTGAGAGCCCTGGATATCCAGAGCTTTCACACTGTTATTGTAGCAATTGGGGGTGATCTGCAGGCAAGTATTTTGACTGTGATAACCCTCCAGGAACTTGGTGTTCAAAGAATTATCGCCAAAGCACAAAATGCAATGCATGGAAAAGTTCTTGAAAAAATGGGGATAAAGACTGTTATTTACCCGGAAAGGGATATGGCAATTCGATTAGCCCGCTCTCTAATATCATCCAATATTATCGAACAGATTGAATTATCCTCAGAGTTTGGAATCACAGAGTTTCGTGCGACAAAGTATTTTGCTGAACGCTCACTGGCCCAACTTCAGCTCCCTAATAAGTTTAAAGTAACCATACTGGCCGTTAAATCAGGTGATAACATAACTGTAAATCCATCTGCAAAACACACAATCCATGAAGGCGATATACTTGTTGTTTTTGGCAGCAATGATTTTATTGAAAATCTTAGCGAGCTAAACGATGAATAAACAAACTTTTTTCAATCCTCCGCTGCTCCTAATATTAAGTTTTATTCTGGTCATTTTAATTGGCAGTCTGCTGCTCAGCATGCCGTGGGCCGTTCAGAGTGGTCAACCCGATTATATTACATCACTATTTACAGCAGTTTCTGCCACGTGTGTAACAGGATTGGTGGTAGTAGATACTGCTTCACACTGGACTATATATGGACATGTTGTCTTACTTATTCTGATGCAAATCGGCGGACTGGGAATCATGACTTTCGTGACCTTTTTTGCAATCCTGATAGGCCGCAATCTTAATCTCAAACAAAAAATTGTCCTGCAGCTCGCACTGAACCGGTCCAGTCTGGACAGTATGGTAAAAGTCCTCAAATATATTCTCGTCTTTTCTCTGCTTGCGGAGACATTGGGGGCAATTGTCCTTTTTTTCTCCTGGATGTCTTCCATGGGAATCGGGACAGCGGCTTGGTATGCTGTATTTCATGCCGTCTCGGCATTTAACAATGCAGGATTTGATTTATTTGGCAACTTTCAAAGTTTGCAGGGATTTGTCCATGATCCAATTATAAACCTGACAACTTCCACACTCTTTATTGTCGGAAGCCTTGGTTTTCTTGTTATCTATGATTTACTCATATGGCGAGAACAAAGA
Organism: Syntrophomonadaceae bacterium; assembly: GCA_028686565.1. Lineage (GTDB taxonomy): Bacteria > Bacillota > Syntrophomonadia > Syntrophomonadales > Syntrophomonadaceae > JAQUBU01. The sequence goes on along the minus strand of JAQUBU010000051.1, from coordinate 7,818 downwards.
GAACTTTCTCTTCATACCCGTTTGGTGCTGCTGGGAACATTAACTCTAATCATAGGCGGCGCAGTCTTGATCTTTTTATTGGAGTTCAACAATGCTTTTGGACAAATGACTCTGGGTCAGAAAGGAACTGCATCATTTTTTCTATCCGCCACGCGTACCGCTGGATTCTCAACTATCGATATGACTCAAACCCTCATGCCTACACAAATATTACTTATGATTCTAATGTTTATTGGAGGGGCCCCAGGATCTACCGCAGGGGGAATAAAAATCACGACCATGATAATTCTTTTTTCAGCAATGTTAAGCTTATTTCGTAATAAGAATGATGTTGAAATCTGGAATCGCCGTTTATCGGAAAAAAACGTAATGCGAGCCCTGGCCATTTTGTTTTTGGCACTCTCTGTTATTGTTATTGATGTGTTTATACTGTCCTTTTTTCACACTGATCTTACAAAAGTACTATTTGAGGTAGTATCTGCAACCAGCACCGTTGGTCTCAGCCTGGGACTGACTCAGGAACTTGGTCTTATTGGGAAATTATTAATTATTGTTACCATGTTTGTTGGCCGGCTGGGGCCTATTACCATTGGCTTCGCTCTGGCTTATGGACCTGAACAGCCAAAAATCCGCTATCCAAAAGATGAAATCATGCTAGGCTAAGAAATAGTAGTCAACTGCCCAAAAGCCTATTCCCAGTCCCCTTGCTGTTGTTAAAGTGTTTCGCAAGATCCAGATATATGATTAACATTCTAAATCAGAGGTACAGGAGGGACAACGACTGGCTTTGATTGGTATGTTTGAAAGACAAAACGGACACTCTTTGGTTGCAGGCTCAGTTGCTGCTGCTTTCTTTTTAAATCTGTTTAGCTGTTTTATAATGATAAATATCACAAAGGCCACGATTATAAAATCAATTACCGTGTTCAGGAATATTCCATATTTCAATATTGGTGCACCGGCTTTGCTTGCTTCTGCCATAGAAGTATAATGTTCTCCGGAAAGGTTTACATACAGGTTGTTAAAATCAACTTTGCCTAACAATAGCCCTATCGGCGGCATAAGAACATCGTTTACAAAGGATGTAATGACTTTACCGAATGCTGCCCCAATAATGATACCTATGGCCAGATCAATCATATTGCCTTTAACCGCGAATTCACGAAATTCCTTCCACATCTTCCCACACTCCTTTGCAATTATTATTTTAAAGATACTTTCATAGCAAATTTTACGGACAATCCTTTTAAAAGTGCTTATTAGATTATTTATTTTTTAAGGCAATGAACCGATAAGAGCCAAAGTCTGCAATATCAAAATCAGACAGCCAGTTCGAGACGATTGCGCCCATTTTGTTTTGCCTGATACATGGCTGTATCAGCAGCTTGGACTATTTCGCCCAGATCGGTATGAGCTCCAGTTTTATTGAAAGCCAGTCCTATACTAATGGTTACAGGGATATAGTAATCTTGATATTGTACAGGCTCTGATGCTATGCTGCCAAGAATACGATGGCCTATCATAACAGCTTCATCCTTTGTGCAGCCCGGCAGAACCAGCAGAAATTCTTCCCCTCCATAACGGCCGACTGTGTCATAGAGCCTGATGCTTTTTCGTAATCGCTCTGCTACTTCAATCAACACAGCATCGCCTGTAACATGTCCATATGTATCATTAACTTTCTTGAAGTGATCCAAATCACCCATTATTACTGCCATACTGCTGCGCTGACGTTCCGAACGTATGAGTTCATTCTCCAGCACTTTAAGAATTTCCCGGTGGTTTAGGATTCCTGTCAAAGAATCATGCTGAGCCTGATAACGCTGTACTTCCAAGGCTTTTTCCAGGGATTGCTGCAAATTTAGTATACGTGCACCTGCTCTTAAACGGACTTCTAATTCCTGAGCAAAATACGGCTTGGTTATGTAATCATCAGCACCCGCATTCAGCCCCCCGATTGTATCATCTTTACTATCCCGGCTGGTGAGCAAAATTATATAATGGTAGGATTTGTCTCCCGACTCTCTTAATCTTCGACATAATTCCAAACCATCCAACCCGGGCATCATCCAATCGATTATTACCAAACGCGGTGAATCTTCTTCCTGCAGCACCTGCCATGCTTGTTCTCCGTCTATGGCTTCCACAACCTCATAACCCCATTTCGACAATTGAGCTTTTACTACAGTTCGGGATATTTGGTCATCATCGGCAATCAATACTCTCATATTCAACCCTCCTTTTATTTCCTAATCTATACCTGACATAAATACATAAAGTCCGCTTAATCATATGCAAATATTAGCTTGTTATTAAGGCAGTAATTGTTTGCAGGGCAGATGCAGCGGCATCCTTTTCTTGAGCAGCGGCTTTCTTTTCCAAATCTACAAACATTTCATATAGTTTTTTAATACGCAGAGTTCCTGATGCTCCTTTTAATTGGTGAGCCAAACTTCGCAGAAGAGAAAAATCAGCACTGGCTAATGCTTCACTCATCTTCTGCAAGTTTTCGGGCAACTGTAACCACAACTGCTGATAAAGCTCTCTACTGTCTTCTTCATCCAAGCCACTCTCAATCAAGAATAATTTCAGGCTTTCTTCCAGCATTTCATTGATATTTTCTTTTGAATCCACACTCTCTGCTGTATAACGATCAATAATATGAAAAAGCAGACCAAAGTCAATCGGCTTTGCAATGTAATCATCCATGCCCGCCTGCAGGCACTTTTCACGATCGCCTTCCATTGCATTGGCAGTCATCGCAACAATAATAGTATGCCGGGTTTGTCCCTCAAATTCCCTTATCCGGGCAGTAGTCTCATAGCCATCCATAACCGGCATCTGGCAATCCATAAAAACAATGTCATAATGTTTTTTCTGCACTGCTAACAATGCTTCAAATCCAGTGCTGGCAATATCACATATCATACCCCGCTTTTCCAACATTTTGAGTACTATTTTTTGATTCATTTCGTTATCTTCAACAAGTAAAATCTTGAGCCGGGCTGGGCTGGGATTCTCCTTTATGGTGTAGCGCGTCACAATTAAATCGCCGCCCAATTCTTCCGGTTTCAGCCCTAGAACCATAGAGATACATTTCAACAATTCATCTCTTCTAACTGGTTTACTAAGATATCCTGCAAAACCACATTCTCTAGCTTTATTTACATCCCCCTTTTGGGCGGTTGAAGTAAGCATCATGAGATGAATACTGCGTGTTGCTGGCATTGCTTTAAGGACTGATGCCAAATCGCATCCATTCATGCCTGGCATCTGGAAGTCAACTATCAGCACATCAAATAGGTTTGCAGTCCCAGGTGCCAATAGCATGCTGACTGCTTTTTCTGCGCTTTCGATTTCCTCCACCTGACAATTAGCTTCCTCCAGATAGGTTCTTAGAATTCTCCGATTATTGGAACTGTCATCAACAATAAGCACCCTGGTTCCCGAAAGTTCTGCATATTTGTAGGCTATCGAATATGGTTTTTCCTTACTTGGTTTAAAGCGCGCCGTAAATTGAAATTTGGAGCCTTTCCCCAATTCACTTTTTGCTGAAATATGACCGTCCATTAAGTTTACCAATTGGGATGAAATAGCCAGCCCTAAACCAGTACCGCCATATTTTCTTGTGGTAGAGGCATCTACTTGTATAAAAGGCTGAAAAAGTTTTTCAATATCATCTTTCGCTATACCAATACCGGTATCAATTACTTCGAAGATTAATTCAAGCTGTTCATCAGACTCCTCAAGCATTTCGACAATCACTAATATCTCTCCGCTATGGGTGAATTTTACCGCATTGCTGAGCAGATTATTTAGAACCTGCCTCAATCGCGCCGGGTCCCCTATCAGTTCTTCCGGAACATTCGATTTTATCAGGGTATTTAGTTCCAGCCCTTTTTCTCTGGCTTTTGGTGCCTGTAAAGAAACTGCGTCTTCTACAGCAGTTCTAAGACGAAAGTTTATGGATTCCATTCTAAGCTTGCCTGCTTCTATCTTGGAAAAATCCAAGATATCATTAATAAGATATAATAAGACCTCCGAAGCTGAATTAGCCTCTTGAACGTAATCCCGCTGTTCACTGGAAAGCTCTGTTTCCTTCAATAATTCTAAAAACCCCAGTATTCCGTTCATAGGAGTACGGATTTCATGAGACATATTGGCCAAAAACAATGATTTGGCCTGATTGGCTGATTCAGCAACCTCTTTGGCCTGGGTTAGTTTTGTTTCGATTTGGCTGCGTTCAATAGCCTCTGATATTGAACTGGCAAAGGCTTTTAGCATTGAAAATTCATCCTCGGTCCAAATGCGTTCTGTTTTGTATTCATCAAAACCAATAAATCCCCAGAAACTATCAAAAACTATTATAGGCAGCGCAATTATTGACTTGATATTAAAAAAGCCAAGTGTTTCTTTAGTCCAGTTATCACTATAGTCTTTAGCCAGGCCATTAACAGCGCCACCCTGTATCAGCGGTTCCAGGAACGCATAAGCTTCTGTGAAGGAAATATTTTGCAAACGTTGGTTTGGGGGCTGGGTAATTATTTTGCCTTTATTCCAACCTATCTTAAGACTGGTATAACCTTCATTTTTAACATAATTGTTTTCAAATAAGTAGACTCGTTCGACACCTGTAGCTTCCCCCAGTAGCCCCAGACACTTGATTATAGCTTGATAGTAATCACTATTAACTAAAAGCTCATTGGCAGCAGCAGAAATATTGGCAAGCATTTTTTGTTTGATTAACAACTGATTCTGGGCGAATTTCCTTTTACTAATGTCTCGCGATACTCCAATAATCCCCCTGACCTCTCCATGTTCATTGTAAAAGGGGGTTTTTAAGGTTTCCACATCCATGATCGTGCCATCGTATAGAGTAAGCGTTTCTTCGATCATCTGGGTCGTACCCAATAATAGCATTTCAAAATCCTTTTCAACAAAATACTTGGCCAATTCATAATCCTTGAAAAAATCGTAGTCGGTTTTACCGATTATTTCTTCTTCCGTCAAACCAATAAATCTTTGGGCAAAAGCACTGTTACAACCCAGATAAACACTGTTTACATCCTTATAAAAAATAAGATCCGGGATGGCATCCATAAGTGATTTAAGAAAAACGCGCTGCTCTAACAGATCATGTTCTAATATTCTGCTCGCGGTAATATCACGGGCAATTCCCGTTATTCCAATTACTTCTTCATTTTCATCAAATACTGGTGTTTTGAAAAAGCTAAACCATTCTCCTCCTGATTCATCTGCCATCCTTTGTTCGGTGTGAATCTGACATCGTTTTGACACTGCTTCATAGTCATCTGCTATGTATAACCGGGCTAGTTCCTCCGGCCAAATATCCAGAGCAGTTTTACCGATTATTTCTTCACGCAATAGACCAGAGGATTTCTCCATAACTGTATTAATTTCAATATAACGCCCGTTTATATCTTTAAACCAAGCGAGAAAAGGAAGATTATCAAGTATTGCTTTTAGCTGGGACCGGGTACGACTCAAGTCTTCCTGCGATTCCTTCATGCTTTTAATATCGGAATGAGTCCCTATGACCCGTTCGGATAAATCTTTACTGATACCAAAGAAGGCTGGTTTCCCCTCCCATGACCCTTTTACCACATGGGTTTCCACTGGTATAAAGTTATGGTCTTTGGTATATAGAGGAATCATGCAATTATCCCGCTCTCCTGTCAGCATAGCCTGCAATATTATTCCTGCTTCATCCTTTTTTTCTGGTGGATGCAACAAAAGCAAATCAATTCCGATCAATTCTTCCCTGCTATAGCCCATTTTTTTGAGGACGGCTTCATTTACGTCAATTATCTTGCCGGCATCATCGGTAATGAACAGCAAATCATCTATGGCATTAAAAAGAGTTGATAAACTCTTTTGTATATTATTGTTGATACCCCATGCATAAGATTGACTCAAAACTATCGCTCCTCTTAGTTTTATTATTCTTATCGGCTATGCGATGCATGACATTCATGTTTGTCAGATATTTTTGATCTTTTTAGTAAAGTCTTGCCGCAAAAAGAGGTAATATTAACCTATTTGCAGTATTCAATCATAATTTTATATTATCATAATATCGAGGTTTTTTTCCCTACCTTCAAAGTACTTATTTTTAAGCATCGGAAAAATAGCAGTGCGTTTCTTTTCGCACCACTGCAACGAGGTAGGGGTTTTAAGCACCAGAAGAAACTGCGCAGTAGTTTCAACATGCTGGTGCAACGCTGCAGCGCCTCGTTATAACCCGCCACCTGTTTTATTAATAGGTACCTGACCGCTTAAAGAAGTAACGGACTCACTCAAGGCACAAAATGTAATGAAATATTTTTTTGTATTTTCACCTCGTTATAAAAAAACCACCCCAAAACGTATAATTTCAGGGTGGTTTGCTTTCGTACTACTGAAAAGATATATCCTTATTCTTTCTTGCTCGTATAAATATGAATTGCATCTCTAAAAAAAGCTGCTGTTCCTGCTTGTAGCTGGTCGTAGTAGGCAGTAAATCTTTCATCATCTACATACATCTGAGCAAGCCCGGCATGTGCTTCCCGGCTGTAGCTGCTCCAATAATAGCTTATCCATTGGCGATGCAACTCAGCAGCCTTTTGGGCTAATTCACCAGCTGGATCAGTAGTTTGAAATGCAGCATGAAGTGTTTCATCAATCTCTGCAGCCAGCTTGGTAACTTCTTCGTATTGTTCCTGGGTCATACCCTTAACTTTCGAATTCGATTGATCTACGATATTATCCCCATATTTTTTACGGACTTCAAGGCCATATTTCTCTTCATTGTTATCAATAAGCTTTTGTTTAAATCCTTCAAATTTTTCTTTATTAGTCATCGTATTTCTCCCTTCTGTCACGGAAATTGTTTTCCTAACATTTGCTATCAATATATCTAATTGTTCTCTCTTGGCAAGAAGCTTGTCATGGTGTTCCTGCAATGCTTTAGCTGCATTAAATCCCCTATCATTAATTATTATTTTTATATTTTCCAGACTTACATCCAATTCTCTATAAAATAGAATCTGCTGTAAGCGGTCAACTTCAGCTTGACCATAAAGCCGATATCCTGATGAGTTGATTCTTGCCGGCTTTAGAATTCCAATCTCATCATAATATCTTAATGTCCGGCCGCTGATTCCTGCCAACTGACCTAACTTATGAACTGTATATTCCATGTTTCCACCTCTTGACCAATTTAATATACACCTTGACGTAGCGTCAAGGTCAATACTATTGAACTAATTCTCAAAATGCAAATATTTATGCATTAAAAAGAGCTTGCCAGTGCTTACATTGTATTCTTTGCCTCCAGCTTGGATAAGATATTATAAATAATTATGAAAAGGAGGCTGATTATGAAACATAATCCTGATGATAGAAGGGATAATGTCGACCGAATTCAGAATAATATCGACCACACAATTCAAAACATGGTAATTGCCGATGAGATAATTGCAACAACAAGGGACCCTAAAAAGAAAAAATCACTGCAAAATAAGAATGAGAAACGGGAAGACGCTCTTGACAGCATGAGGAATGAGATCAAGGATGAGGCAGATGCCAAAGAACATAAATATAAATAATATTATTTTTATGCGTAAAAAATAGATAACAAAAGACAAGGGGATACATTTCCAACCCTTGTCTTTTGTGCTATAATCCGTTTAATTTTTTTAAATTAATTACTCAACTTTTGGGGTTTGTAACAAACTCCGTGTAAACGCAAATTTGATTACTTGAGAAAACCGGTATTACTATGGGATAATGGATAATAATCCCAACTACCATTATCCG
>JAQUBU010000050.1 GCA_028686565.1 Syntrophomonadaceae bacterium | reverse complement strand
GAATTTCTGAGTTTTACTGTTCAAAATACGAGCTAGTATTATATGCCTGTTCTTTTTGCTGTTACTGCTGCTTCAACCAGTGCTCTAAATAATTGGTCGGAATGTTCATCTGAAAGCCACTCCGGATGCCATTGAACACCCAAAGCAAAACTTGTTTCCTGGCTTTCAATAGCTTCTACTGTACCATCCGGCGCATATGCAACTGCTCTCATCTTAAATCCGACTTCATCTATTGCCTGATGGTGAAAACTATTGACTCTTATCGACTCATTGTGCAAAATATTTGCCAAATACGATTTTCTATCTATAAATATATCATGAAAAGCATAATCTCTAGGGGCTTTTTGCTCATGATTTAAATTGCTGTTTATGTCCTGGACCAAACTGCCACCCATGCTTACGTTCAACAACTGGCAACCCCGGCAAATACCCAAAACCGCCAGTTTATGCTCCAAAATTTCCCGCGTCAGAAGTAATTCAAAACAATCTCTTAAAGGATTAATCTCCAGAAGTCCATACTGAGGTAATTGACCCCAATAAACCGGATCAATATCACCCCCCCCTGAAAGAATGAACCCATTGCAGACTGTAAGGTAATCTTTTATTATCTCTTCATTTTCAATTGGCGGCAGTATAATTGCTGTACCACCAGCTTTTTGAACTGCAAGAGCATAGGCCTCCCGCAAGCAATAAGTCTTCTCTGAACTGCTGTAATTGGCAGTAATTCCAATTATGGGCTGCATTTAATCCCCCCCAACAAAATTTGAATTTCAAATAATAAACTCAACTTTCTGACCCAAAAGAATAGGCTGAAAAGCCCGAAAAAGCAATGAATTTAACTGTTTAAAAACCCATATTGACGAACATCGCGAGCTATCTTATATGTCATTGCGAGTGCAGCGAAGCAATCCATCCATCGCCAAGTATTTTTAGATTGCTTCGCTATCGCTCGCAATTATCACGGGTAATAACCCGCCACGATAAATGAAAAGCGTTAGAGCATTTTTCATTTACGCAGCAATGACCGGGAAAGATTGCCGCGTCGCTTACGCTCCTCGCAACGACAAGTACGCTAGTTTCACAGCAATGACAGGATTGAAGGTCGCCTGCCGATATTGTTTTCATAGCAATGACAAGCACACTAGTTTCATAGCAGTGACAAAGGAGAAGCGTTGCCTCAGCAATGACAATTTATTTGTGTCGCATAATTATGTCAACTAAGAAAGTTGAGTAATAATCCTAAATTAGTAAAAGGAAATTTGTCCCCAGGAATATAAAAAAACAGGTTCAAAGCAAAGAACCTGTTTTAAGCAAATATTAAAGCTTCTATCTATTCATAGGTTTTATAGTCAATTCTAACTAAAATTTAAAATTCACAATTCAAAATTTTATGTACTATACTTCAGTCAAGCCCAAGCTCACCTTCAGTGCCTGATTAACCTTATCCATAGTATCCTCTTTTAAAACAGCAATTCTTTGTTTCAATCTCGTTTTATCAATAGTTCTAATTTGCTCAGCAAGTATTACCGAGTCCCTCTCCAACCCGTACAGCTTAGCTTTAAGCTCCACATGAGTTGGCAGCTTGGCCTTATTGATCTGTGCTGTTATAGCTAATATGATGGTAGTCGGACTATACTGATTACCTATATCATTTTGCACCACCAAAACGGGCCTTACGCCGCCCTGTTCTGAACCTACCACAGGGTTAAGCTGGGCAAAATATATTTCGCCGCGTTTGATCATCTATATAATCACTCCAACAGTTTTTCTATACTATTAACCATGGCTTCTTCCTCCACCCCTAAATTCTTGCTGGCTAAGCTAAGATTAATCTCGGACATTTCAAGATAACCTTTTTTCATCTGCTCCATTGCCAGAATTCTCTTACGCTCCCCCAGATAAAACCTTATTGCCTCTCTTACAATCTCACTGCGATTCTTACTTTCAATTGTAGTAATATTATCAACTTCAACAAGTAGACTTTCCGAAACAGTTATTATTATCCTTTTTGAGGCTGGCAAAGCGAGCACCTCCATAATTATTGACATTGGCACATATTCTATTACTCTATTATATTAATATGCATGCCCACTCGCAAATCCAATAATTACATTATGTTGTCACCTCAATATATATCCTGGGGACCCGTGCACTATGCGAACAAATGACTTCATAATTGATGGTGCCAATAATCCTGGCCAGGTCATCCGCCGTTATTCCATTCTCCGGCCTCCCAAAAAGGATTACCTCATCACCCTCCTTTACCTCATCCAGTTTACTAACATCAAACATACACTGATCCATACATACGTTGCCAATTAAGGGAACTGCCTGCCCTCTTATTACCGCATACCCACGGTTGGATAATAATCTGCTGTATCCATCTCCATATCCTATAGGAACGGTTGCTACTTTAGTTCTTCTGCTGCAATAATAAGTCCTGTCATAACTAACTGAATGACCTTCTTCCAGTTCTTTGAGAAAACTTATTCTGCTCTTTAATGTCATAGCTGGAATAATCGGCAATTTTTCTTGTTTAACAAATGGGGATGGATATAACCCATATAAAACAATACCGGCCCGCACCATATTGAAATGGGATTCAGGAATATCCATTAAAGCTGCGCTGTTTGAGCAATGCTTCCAGGGAATTGACATCCCAAGCTGCTCCAATGCCAAAATAATATTTGAAAATATCGCTAATTGTTCGTGGCTGAAATCCTTCTTCAAACTATCAGACTCAGCAAAATGAGTAAAAATTCCTTCAACCCTTATCCCCGGCAGTTCATTGATTTGAGTTATTATGTTTATATTCTCCAGCATTGGTGAGAATCCTAATCTGCCCATCCCGGTGTCGATTTTTATGTGCAGGTTAGCTTTTTGAGAAAGCTTCACCGCTGCTTTGGAAAGTGCCTCTGCAAAAGCAAAAGTAAACACACTTGCCCTTATGTCATTTTTTATAGTCAACTCTGCGAATTCTTCGGGAATGTAACCCAGTACCAGTATGGGCGCCCTTATCCCCGATTCCCTGAGAAACAGGGCTTCATCCAGACTCGCAACCCCCAGACATTCCACACCCTCCTGCAAACAGGTTTGGGAAACTTCAAGCATACCGTGACCATAGCCGTCAGCTTTTACCACTGCCATTATCATGGCCGGAGCAACTACTTTCCTAACACTGGCTAAATTGTGTTTGATAGCGTTTAAATCTATTTCTGCCCAAGTTGGTCTAATATTATCCATTGTTTCTCACCAGAGATTTAAGTATATCATTGCGGGTGATAATACCCACCAGTTTTGAATGTCTGACCACGGGAACGCGGTTAATTCTTTTATCCTGCATGATTTCCACCACTTTATTCAACGGAGTATCTTCTTCGACCACTAATACCTTTGAATTCATAGCCTCCTTTACAATAGAGGCTGTGTATTTTTTTAAATTACTATTAAAACGTATGGGATTTTCCAGAAAAATAATACTGTCAAATAAAGTAAGGTAAAAGGGCATTTTTAATTCACTGGCCTTTATCATCAGGTCCTTTTCAGTAATTATTCCGATAACATGCTGTTCATCATCTACTACCGGCAATCCGCTGATCTTATTCTCAATCAGCAACGCGGCCACCTCTTCAACCTTATCCTTTGGTTTAACCGTAATTACGTTTCTGGTCATAACATCTTTGGCTAACATATGCCTCTCTCCCTTTTTATACAGTTTATTAACCCCTATGCCAAAGCACATACCCTTTAGTATGACACTTTTTTACCTCGTTATAGATATTTATATCTCAAATGCTTTCAAAATATCCGGCAAATAATCTATAATATCTCCGGCAATAAGGCCTCTCTGCCCTTTTATAGCCGCTGCTTGATCACCCGCCAAACCATGCAGAAAAACACCGGCAAGCGCAGCCGGCAAAGGTTTTAAGCCCTGACTGATAAGACTGCTTATTATACCGCAAAGCACATCCCCGCTGCCTGCAGTAGCCATTCCAGGATTGCCGTTAATATTGATATATATCTCACCCGTGGAACTGGCTATTACCGTGTTATTACCCTTCAACACCAGAGTTACGCCCCAGCTTTGTGCAAAACCACGCGCTATTTCCAAGCGATTGTTTTGAATCTCATTAATACTCTGGCCTGTAAGCCTTGCCATCTCGCCAGGATGGGGAGTAAGAATCAGAGGAACCTGGCGGTTCTTCAAAATATCCAGATTTCCTTGCAGGGCATTCAAACCATCAGCATCGATAACCACAGGCACTCCTGATTTTTGCAGAATAAAATGAATTAAGGCCAAGGCATCTGAATATCCGGACATACCCGGACCCAGAGCACATACTGAAGCTTTTCCCAACAGGCTTTCAATCTGCGGCAGAGCTTCCATAGCTATAGTTCCGGCAATGTTCTGAGCAAGCGGCGCAGAGATTACCTCAGTCAGACAGCTTTCAACTATGGGAAGCAGGGATTCCGGCACCGCTGCAGTTACCAAACCGGCTCCGCACCTTAATGCCGCAGCCGCAGTCATAATCACTGCTCCGCTCATACCTGCAGATCCTCCCACAATTAGAGTGTGCCCATAAGTTCCCTTGTGGGATTCAGGATCACGCTTATTTATAAAAGTTTTAACCATAGACTCATTTATTAAATTGTTTTTTAATGAATCATCCTTCAGCAATGATCGCGGGATAGATATATCAGCTACACTCAGACTTCCTACATAATCTTTGCCCGGTCTTAGTATCAATCCAATTTTAGGCAGGGCAAAACTTATAGTGTGAGTTGCTTTTACAGCTTCCCCATTTACTCTGCCGGTATCAGCTTCAACTCCAGAGGGAATATCTACTGCTGCAACCGGCTTCTTGCTCCAGTTAATCATTTTCACAATACGCGAATCAAAATCACTAAGAGTGCCTTTAAACCCTATCCCATATAAAGCATCTACAATTAAATCGCAGGATAACAATGAAAGCATCAATTTATCCAGGTCTTTTTCTCCATAAAGGGGCAATATATTACCCTTCATCTTGCTCAGTATATTGTAATTAGTATGGGAATCGACTGTCATCTCATCTTCCCTGGTCAAGAGAAATGTATCCACATAAGCTCCGGCATTCATTAAATGGCGGGCAATCACCAGTCCATCTCCGCCATTGTTACCCTTGCCGGAAATTATAAGCACCTTCTTGCCCTGTGTTCTTTCCAACATTTTTTCTATAATTTCTACCGTTCTGATTCCTGCATTCTCCATCAGCAACAAGCTGGGAATCCCATATTCACTGGTGGCACGCTTATCAATATCCTTCATTTCCCGAGCACTCAGTAGTTTCATTTTATCACCTCTTTCCTGGCAATAACTGCTGCAACAGCTTGTGTCTTAGAATGGGACAGGCTTATGGAAAAATCACTTATCCCATGTTGGCTGCATTTTTCTAAAGCAGCTCCATGCATTATTAATTCTGGCCGCCCATCTTCATGGATGAAAATCTCTATTTCCTTAAAGAGAATTCCTGAACAGAAAACCGGATCAAGTTTACGCACTGCCTCCCGGGCTGCAAAGCGAACCGCCAGCGAAGGGTAAGGGTCACTCTTGCTAAAGCAGTACTCGATTTCCTGTTGCGTATATATTCTGCTTAAAAAGCGCGGAGCCCTTTCCACTGCCTTTCTGACCCGATCAATATCAATTATATCTATACCTACGAGCAAATGTTTTGCATCCTTTCAATTAGATCAACTAATCCTGCAAAATACAGAAGCCCTGAAACCGGTAAAGATTTCAGGGCCTGGTTAGTCTATCTAGATTTCTTGCTGATTAATACCCACCAGCTCTGTCTTTTCGCTCTCATCCAATATTCTATCCATATCCAGCAGGATTAGCAATCTATCTTGAAGCTTTCCTACCCCAGTAAGATAATCACTTGCGATACCTCCAATAACTGCCGGAGGGGGTTCGATACTATCCACTGACAGACGCAGCACTTCACTGACCTCATCTACCATTATGCCAACAGTCTGTCCGGCAACTTCAACTACTATACTGCGGTTGTCGCTGCTAACCGTTGAGGTCCCCATTTTAAAGCGTTTTTTTAGATCGATTATGGGTATAATCTTTCCCCGCAAATTAATAATACCTTCTACAAAATCTGGAGCTTGCGGTAATTTTGTAGGTGTTACCATCGAAATTATTTCCTGAACCTTAGTTATGGGAACACCATACTCACAGACTAAACCATCCTGTTTAAGTGTAAATACTACAAGTTGAATTTCATCAGCCATATTATACCCTCCTTTATATACATCTAATGTAATAGACAGCATCCATGTTTGTACATCTTTCTATTTATATTCATCATGCGTTAACTTTTTCCTTTATGCAATAATAATATTTAAAAATTTGAATGACACAGGGGGACGTTTTTGGTGTGTCATTATGCTATTGACCGATGCAAAAACTCTCCACTCAATCTCTCTCTTTTGGAAAACCAATGACACACCAAAAACGTCCCCCTGTGTCATTCGTCCCCCTGTGTCCCCCCTGTTTAATCTTGGCTTTTTAAAGACTCCAAATCACGGTCAATGCCGGATACTAATTGCTGCAGGTCTTCTTCTTCGAGCAGGCCGTTGCGTTCCGCTTCTTTGAAACTACTTTTCTCAGCCAGCAAAGTCTGAATGCGAGCTTCTTTTTCCTGTATCTGCAACAAGTCAGGCCCGCTGCTTCTCAGTGCCTCAATTTCTTTTCCCATCTCATCTAGACGCTGACTGTACTCTACGGCCAGGATTTCATAGACCTGGTCTGAAAGCGCCTTTCTGTTCCTTAGTTTTTCCAGTTCCTCCCGAGCGGCTTCTGCTGCCAAAATTCCACTGGCGAGGCGGCCATATTCGGATTTAACACTTCGTTTCTTTCCCAAGCCCAGGCGCTGCAGAAGGGTCTTGATACTTAGCCCCTGTACCAGCAGAGAGAACAGGACTACTCCAAATGTCAGCAAAACCAGCTGATTGCGCTCGGGGAAGCTTCTTCCCAAACCCAATACCAGAGCCATCGGTATGGCTCCGCGCAGTCCTCCCCAAAATAGAACATGCTGCCAGCTCAAGGGCAGCTTGCCATGAAGCGTATTAATCAGCGGAGAAAGACCATAGATTGCAACCGCGCGCCCTGCGAGAACTACTAATACCGCCAATAATATCAACGGTATTTCCGCCGATATATGTACGAAAGTGACTTCAAATCCCACCAGCAAGAATACGATCGAGTTGACGGCAAATGCAGCATATTCCCAGAAAGAAGTAACGGACAGCCTGGTAGTAGCCGACATACCTGTTTGCATCCCGTAACTGCCCATAACCAGTCCCGCCGCTACTACGGCAATAACACCGGAAACATGCAGTGATTCAGCACTGAGAAAAGAACCAAACGCAACAATGGTTGTAAGCATAATTTCAAAAAGGTGATCATCAAATTCCCGTGTAATTCGAGAGGCCACTGCACCTATGACCACCCCTATAATCGCTCCCCCGGCTACTACCATAATGAATGATTGTATCCCATACAGTAAGGATATCTTCTCGCCCATGGCAGCATCAACCAACAAAGTGAAAAGCACAATAGCTATACCATCATTAAATAGGCTTTCTGCTTCCATTATGGTGGAAAGCCGCTTGCCAACACCCAGTTGTTTGAAAATAGCTATGACTGAAATTGGATCTGTAGGAGAAATCAGAGCCCCAAAAACCAGCCCTATAACCAGGGGGAGGTCTAAAATCCAAGCTGCCAGCCCCCCCACAACAAACGTTGATAAAAGGGTGCCACCCAGCGCATATATACTGATAGGCAGCCAATTCATGCGCAGCATCCCCACCCGCATATTAATAGCCGATTCAAATAAAAGGGGCGGAAGAAAAATAGTAAAGAGAATATGGGGTTCCAGGTGCACCTGAGGCAATATGTTGGTAGGAGCCACGATTAATCCCGTTATTACCAGCGCAAGTGCATAGGGAACCCTTATGTAACGTGCCATTCCAGCTACGATGGATGCAATAACCATCATCCAGAAAAATGTAATAAAGTCGAATCCGGCTGCCGCTGCAATTGTTGTCACATCATCACTTCCTATACAATATGGGACACAAGGGGACGTTTTTGGTGTGTCATTATGCTATTGACCGATTCAAGAACTCTCTCCATTTAGGTGAGATATTGGTTTACACTCAATCACTCTCTTTTGGAAAACCAATGACACACCAAAAAACGTCCCCCTGTGTTATTTCGATAATAACCTTTAACGACATTAATTGGTATATCAGGAAAATTATCGTCACACATTGGATTCTGTCAACATATATTGAGCCAAGGAGGTGAATCAATGAGTTCTTATAAAATATCACCGTATCTTATCTCCAAATTCAAGGAGATTGTCGATCATGATATTCAAGTCATGGGTCTACTGGCAGAAATAGTCGATTATATAGACGATCGGACCCTTCGTGCTATTATTACTAGCATGATTGGAGATGAGAACGGTCACGTACGATTGTTTACGTTGTTGCTGTCACAGGTCACGTACTGTCCTTCATGTCATTGCTATCACCTTAAACGATAATTCCCTAGAACCACAATTGCAATAGGTATTTACCAGTACCTGAATCAAAACAAAAATATTAGAGAGGAAGGATTTTTATGTCTCAACACAAACCGAATTCCCCAGTAACATGTCGATGTTCCCAATGTGCCAATTACCGTGAAAGGCTAGAAGAATCACTCCAGGATGAGATTTGCGATGCTGGATTTTACGCTCAAATAGCTAATGAGGCTCCCACAGACATCCTACGTGAAATTATCACGAGTATTGTAGGAGACGAATATGGACATGCACGTTTACAGGCCTCTCTCTTAGGAATCTGTCCACCTCCAGTATCATGTCCTCCTGATTGCCCACCAGCGACTGGCGACTTTCAGGCAGATGTGAGAGCGGCTATCAGAGGTGAATTAGATGCAATTAGGCGATATGCAGAGCTAGCCAGATGTGCTCCAAATCCCGAAATCCGTTACTTGTTGACCTCAATCCTGGAGGACACAGGGGGACGTTTTTATTGTGTCATTAGTTTTCCAAAAGAAAGTTACTAAGTATCAACTAATAGCGCGCCAAAATGGAGAAAGTTTTAAAACTAAAACTGGTCAAATAGCATAGTGACACACTAAAAGCGTCCCCCTGTGTCGTAGACACCGCTGCAACATAGGAACCCGACCGCTTAAAGAAGCGGAGTACATACTTTTACTTCATTATATAGCTAATGAAAACTTATATTATTATTTAAAATATAGTTGACTCAAATCGCAAAAATATTATCTTCCAGCCACTGTTTATAATAGTCAAGTTGTTCATCAGTGTGGAAATAATGCTCACCATGTTCCAAAACCTGTAACTTGCAATGGTATCTTTGTGCAAATTCAGAAACCACAACAAACTCAGATATATTGTCATCTGAACCATAAAGAATCGCGGTCGGCTTATCCCAAGTGTCAATTGGATGGGTTTTTACATAGAAGTAATAATCCCAATAGAGTGTATGTCCAATTGGCGTTTCTATTTCATTTTCTATTTTTAATCTATCCTCACTTACATTAGAACATGACATCATATGGCTTATGATGCGTTCCATGTTTAACACAGGAGAAAGGAACAGGCATTTTTCGAGTTGCAAATCACGATATGCAAGTAAACTGAAATACACACCCATACTACAGGCAAATAGACTTATACTACTTGAAATAGTATGCGCATATTTCATTATAGCAGTAAGGTCACTAACACAATTTTGAACCTTACAAGGATAACCACCTTTACGGTCCCCATGTTCCGGCAAATCAAAGCTGAGCACTTGATATCCTCTATCAATTGCTCCTTCTGCAAAAATTACAATTACTTCATCATCTTTGCTGGACATGTTTCCGTGAACAGCTATAAATAGTTTATCTGATGGCTCTCCCCACAGAATTGCAGGAATGCCTTCGATATTCAAATTATTTCTAATCATTCATTCTTTCCTTTTCAAATAAATAAAATTAATTTCTCTCTAAACAAAGAGACGCTTTTTTGTTAGTAGAAGTTAGCCCATGTCCCCCTATTTTGCCGCATCTTCTTATTGTATTGTGCAATACGTTAATATACGGGCACACAAATTTCACAATAATGATTATTAACCATTTGGACTATATACCTTTCGATGATTGGTCTTGCTTCATCCAATTTTAATCCTTGTCTTGATAATTCTGGGAAAATATCAACCCACGCTTTCTGAACTGCTTCTGCTGTGTGATTTATTTTAAAAGCAGCATATTTTCCTCCAATAATATTACCTTCTCTTACATAGCCGTCAGTTACTGAATATTCGCTTGAAACAAGAATGCAGGTATCATAACGACAGTTTTCAGGTTTAGTAGTTTCAGGATTATCCTGGGCAATTCCAAGTATTATAGACTCATCATTAAATAAATTGTTAATTTTTGCCCATTTTTTTAATTCTTCCATTGTTTGAACATTGTTATTTCCATAAGGGCCAATCTGCCTTATGTAAGCGATCTGAAATGCTGGCATGTTTTCAATGATAATATCCATAAATTATTTTCTTCGCCTCCTTTAAAGAGTAAATAACTTCTTAATTGCAAGGTTACTACGCTTTAAAATTGAAAGTAAAGCATTATTTTATAATTGTTAAAGTCGATAGTAAAGGATGCTGGGCATCTTAAATAGACTGTGCAGTACTAATATGGATGACGCATAACTATTTAAGTTTTAAGCGGGACGTACGCCGCAGCGAGCTAAATTGACACGGCCATAACTGCGAAGGCACAAGACACAGGGGAGATTTATCAATATTTTCCTGCCTATTATATCTAAATTTAGGGATAATTCTACAGCATGGCCGTAATTGTACATTTTAAGTATCAGGAGAAACTGCTGAGCAAATTCAACACCCCGCTGCAACGAGGCAGGAGACATATTTATAATCATTCTTTTCACTCCACTCAAGACGCAAAACGTAATGTAAATTTTCTTTCAGACTTCGTCTCGTAATATGTTTGGTCAGCTTATTGAATTGTAATCATGAATGAATATTTCTTATGGCATTGCGTACGTTATATACATAATGTATATTGGAGGTGTGGAGGTCGTTGATAATGAATAATGTCATAAGTGCCACTGATGTACGAAAAGATTGGAGCTTGTTTATTGACCAGGTAGTTCATGGCAAACCAGGAGTAGTTAAGCGTAACCGCGATTATTTTTTATCGATTTCGTTGGAACAGGTAATGCGTTTGTTAGAAGGATACCGGTTTAAGGCACAAATTTTTCCGGAAGAAGATAGTTCTTTTACCTTGTCACTGGAAGACATTGACTTAGTGGTTAACGCTCCAGATTTAGATACTGCAAAAAACGAAATGGCTGCAGAGCTTATTAGTTATTCCCAGGATTATTTTAATGAATTCCAGCTTTACTACAATGCTCCTAACCGCAAAATGCACTTTCCTTATGTCCTTAAAGTCTTACTTCTCGACGACATAAAGGCTGTGTATGGTTTGATCAATGCCTAGTTGGCGTGATTTAAAACGGTTCTGTGACCGGGACGGCTGGGAGTTATATAAACAAACTGATCACTATTACTACCGAAAAGTAATGCCTGACGGAGCGTTTAAATATACCAGGGTTTCTATGAGCACTAGCGAAATTCGCAAGAATTTGTGGCAAATCATCTTGAAAAAGCAACTTCAAGTCTCTCAAGAATACTTCAACAAGTTCTAGAAGACACAGGGGGAAGTTTTTATTGTGTCATTAATTTTCCAACAAGAGATTGATTAACTCAACTTTCGTAGTTGACATGTTATGCGCCATAACTAGTGTGCTTGTCATTGTTATGAAACTAGTGTGCTTGTCATTGTTATGAAACTAGCGTACTTGTCATTGCTATGAAATAGCGTAATTGTCATTGCGAGCGCAGCGCCAACCTGTCATTGCGAGCGCAGCGCGGCAATCTTCCCCGGTAATTGACTACGTAAATGAAAAATGCTCTAACGCTTTTCGTTTACCGTGGCGGGTTATTACCCGTGATAATTGCGGCGGTAGAGAAGCAATC
>JAQUBU010000313.1 GCA_028686565.1 Syntrophomonadaceae bacterium | reverse complement strand
TTTAGTGACTATGGGTGAATTAATTAGACTGGGAAATAAGGAATAAAGAAATGCCTGGATAAATAAAAATGTAGAAAGCAAAATTATGGGGGGAGTATGATAATATGCCCAAAGTTTTCGGTTTCTGTAAACTATCAACGAGGGCGCGAATTACCTTAATCAGCCTGATTGCCCTGGTGATTATGATCAGTAGCGTCGTTTATGTACAGGCATACCATAGTAAAAAACCAATATATGAAGTACAAACTGATAAAAAAATCGCAGCACTTACCTTTGATATAAGCTGGGGTAATAAAACCCCCCTACCTGTAATCGAAATTTTAAAAGATAATGATGTACACTGTACTTTTTTCCTCTCTGGTCCATGGGTAAAGGAATATCCTGATGTAGTAAACCGCATAAAAGACGATGGACATGAAATCGGCAGTCATGGTTATCGTCATGTAAATTTGAGCAACTATAGCAAAACAGAGATTATGGAAGAAATAATGAAGGCTCATAAAAACATAAAAGATGTAGCTAAAATCGAGGCCAATCTGATAAGAACCCCTAACGGCGACTATAATGACCAGGTGATTGATGCAGCACATGAGGTTAAATACGAAGTGATACAGTGGTCGACCGATAGTCTCGACTGGATGAATCCTGGTACGAATACTATAATCGAAAGGGTCAGTAAAAAGGTTCATCCTGGGGATATCATCCTAATGCATGCCAGTGATACCTGCAAACAGACCACGGAGGCACTGCCCGTGGTAATAAAAAATCTTAAGTCCCAGGGCTATGAGTTGGTAACCGTATCGGAATTACTTAAAGAACTTCCTGAAAAATAGCAAAAAAGAAGCCATTTAAGACTGTTCCTTAAATGGCTTCTTCTCATTCTTGGTCTTCCTGGTAGCCGTCTATATGCTCCAGTCCGATCTCTCGCAAAATCTCATCTATGAGTTTTTGATCCAATTTTTATTCCTCCTTTCCCACAATATCTTTTATTCTCTGCCGCTAATAATATACCATCATGTTTAATTCTATATATCCTTTTTGTTAATTCCATGTAAAGTTCTAATATTATAAGCGAGGGTTGAAGCATTAAGGGTGAGGATAAGTACTTTAAAGTTCATGCCTAGTAATTTCTTAACAATTAATGCTGGTAAAATCAATCTTCTTCATCTTTAAAGTCAATGGCAGCTTCATTATCCATACTTAGTCTGCGAACAGCTTTATCAACCGGTTCCAGAATCTCTGTATCATTCACAGTCCAGGCCCCTAATTCCTTAAACTTGCGGGCGGTAACCAGAACTCTGCTTTCATATGATCCTACACTCCGGTTATAAGCCTCCACTGCTTTTTCCAGACCACGGCGAATATCGGAAAAATGCTCTGTCATAATCCTGATTCGCTCATAAAGCAGTTTTCCCATGTCACTTATGGCCTGTGCATTGGCAGTCATATTTTCTTGCTGCCAGCCAAAAGCCACTGCTTTCAAAAGTGCAATCAGTGTTGTAGGTGTAGCCAAAATTACTCGCTGCCCTGCTGCATACTCAATTAAGCCCGGATCATATTCCAGGGCGGCACTAAAAAAGGCTTCTCCAGGCAAAAACAAAACAGCAAATTCCGGTGCCGCCTGAAACTGTTCCCAGTAGTTTTTACTCCCCAGTTTGTTAATATGAGTCTTAACCTGGCGGGAGTGTTCTTTCATTTGTTTTATTCGCTGCTCTTCAGTATCGGCTTCAACAGCCTCCAGATATGCCTGGAGAGGCGTTTTGGAATCAATAACCAATTGCTTCCCGCCCGGCAGCCTCACAAGCATGTCAGGGCGTAAATAACCATCCTGGCTGACGGTACTCTCCTGTTCAACAAAATCACAATGTTTCAGCATGCCAGCTATTTCGACTACTCTTTTTAACTGGATTTCCCCCCAGCGGCCTCTGACATTAGGGGTACGCAAGGCTTTCACTAGTTTGGAGGTCTCGGTTTGCAAGTACATTTGCGTTGCAGCCAGGGATTTAACCTGCTCACTAAGGCCGGCATAAGCCATCGTCCGGCTTTTTTCCACTTCCTGTATTTTGATATCCACCTTTTGCAAATACTCTTTCAAGGGTTCCAGCAACTGCCCAAAAGCCTGTTGCCGCATTTCCATATCTCCGCGGGCTCCCTCCTGATATTTGTCGAACCTGGCTCCTGCCAGCTCCATGAATAATGTGCTGTTGTTTCTTAAAGCTTCACTGGATAGAGTCTGAAAAGTACCTGCTAGATTTTCCTGGGCTTTAACCCACAGCGCTTGCCTTTCCTCGGCCATCTTTTGCTCTTCTTCCAACCTTACGGTCAATCCCGCCAACTGCTCTCTCAAAATGTTGTTTTCGCTGTATAATTCTTTTAGGGTTTCATTGTTTTTGACAGTTAACAGTTCCATCTCCACAACATCTTTAACCATTCTCTCTTTCAGTTCCCCGATTTGTTGGTCCCTGCCCTGCAGACGTTCCAGGATACCGGCCTTCTCTGCTTCCTGTTCCAGAATGGTTAATTTCCGGATCGTGTTTATTCTATTTCGAACAATATACCAAGAACTCAAGGCCCCGATAAATAATCCGGCCAAGAACATAATTCCCGGAAATAAAGAGTTATAAGTCATTTATTATCTCCCCTTCCATAAAAATAAGCATAACACAAAACGAACGTGTGTTTC
The DNA here is from genome assembly GCA_028686565.1 of Syntrophomonadaceae bacterium. GTDB lineage: Bacteria > Bacillota > Syntrophomonadia > Syntrophomonadales > Syntrophomonadaceae > JAQUBU01. The sequence goes on along the minus strand of JAQUBU010000313.1, from coordinate 227 downwards.
GCAAAAGGAAGCCAAATAATCTGATTTTTTAGATTATTTGGCTTCCTTTTGTTAACAGCTCCATATTCACATATTTAATGATCCCAAATTAGATACTAGAAGCAATACTAAAAATTTATTGATAAAGAATGGAGATTATATATGTTAAGTCGTGATGGAGTCATAGCAAGATATATACTGGCATTTTGTTTTTTTTTCATGTCCGGTACACAACTAATAAGCGGTTG
>JAQUBU010000312.1 GCA_028686565.1 Syntrophomonadaceae bacterium | reverse complement strand
TATCCTGACTGGCTTTTGATTTATAAAATTGAGGCGTCTATACTTGCTTTGGTATTGGTTAGAACGGGCTCGCATAGTGATTTGTTCACTTGAATATTGTAAAACCTTGACCTGCCGGCTCCCGATACTTCACGGGGGCTTTTTTACTTTTCGTAAGGTATTCTATAATAATCGAGAAATGCCTTATATTTGTCCTGAGCGGACAAGCAAGTGTCACGAAGATAGCCTCTTTGGCTTTCCCATTCACTAAGACCCCTGTAATAAAAAAGTTTGTACTCGTCGTCTATGATAAAAGGCACGATGTTATTTCTCAGGCATTCTTTGAACAGGATCAGTCTGCCGACACGGCCATTTCCATCCTGAAAAGGATGAATCTTTTCAAAGAGATAATGGAAATCAAGGAGTTCATCAAAAGATTTTTGCTGCTTGTTATTGTATGAGCTTAGTATCTCTTTCATTTTTGTAGATACCTCTTCAGGAAGCGCTGTTTCCTTACCGCCGACTTCGTTAGGCAGTTTTTTATATTCGCCAACGGCAAACCATGATTTTCTACTGTCGGAAGTGCCACTTTTCAAGGTGTGGTGGAGCTTCTTTATCATTGTTTCACTTAAAGCATAGTTTGCCTGATCAATGATAAAATCAATGCCGCGGAAATGGTTAGCGGTTTCCACGATATCGTCAATGTTTAGACTTGCATTTTCCAGACCGATAGTATTGGTTTCAAAAATAAGCCTTGTCTGATCTTGGCTAAGTTTGCTTCCTTCTATTCGGTTTGAATTATAGGTCAGCTCGATTTGTGTTTTATGATAAATTCCTCCGTGAACCGTTGATGCTTTTTCTTCCTTGAGGATTTCCAGGAGTGTTCGGGGAGTGCTTTTCGGTTTGGATTGCCTATCTGGTTTAAAGGCGTCCGCCGGTATGTTCCAAGTTTTGCCGGTTAAAAAAGCGTCTGGAACACGACAGAGAGAGCAGTAATTTCTGACACTGCGTTCGGATATTCCCCATTTTTTTGCAGCTTCCTTGACGGAGATATACTTCATGGATTAAGGCCTCCTTTCAACGATCTTTACGCTAATTATACTTTGTTATCGGCAATAAGTCAAGAAATGGACTCGCGTATATTAGCGTAAGTTGCCGGTATCGGCAATGCTGACATTGCTGAGCGAGATAATTAAAATCCGTTTCTAAATGCAAAACGCGGCATACAAGGGAACCGATCTCAGACCATCTTTCTCGCCGAAGTTTTTCAGCGAGAGTCTAATGGAGTACGATGGCTTAAAGGTGTTAACAAAGACGCTGAGACTTCTGGATTTGACGTGCTCGCCTTTTTTAACTTCAATGCCGATGATCTGATTGTTCTTTTGCAGGACAAAGTCAAGCTCGGCAATGCTGCTGCTCTCCCAATAATATAGGTCGTATGCTTTTGCCGCAAGTTGCTGCGCAACATAGTTTTCCGTCACTGCGCCCATGAATGTATTGCCTTCCCCTGATAGAATCGTTTGCTGCGAAATGCGGGATTTCATGACCAAAAGGCCTACATCACCCATATAGAGCTTAAAGGCTGACAAGTCAGTATATACGGAAATGGGTTCGATTGCTTGGTTGATTCTGTGGCATTTTAGAACGATGCCGGCAAGATTAAGCCATTCGATGGAGGCGCCAAATAGGGAAGAACTGCCGCCCTTTTGGACGACCTTATACTGAAATTTCTTATTATCCTTCGCAAGCTGGCTCGGGATGGAGCTGTAACAGGCTCTGATTTTAACACTGTCGCTGTTGCTTGAATATTTTGCCATGTCTGCGATATAATTGTCCAGTATCTCATTCTGAATGAGTGGGACGTCCAAGAAACTTTTTTCTTTGAGAAATGCGTTTATGCAGGCGGGCATGCCGCCAATAATCAGATATTCGCGATAGAGTTCCGTTGCTTCTTGATGCAAAGCCTCCGGAAGAGGTTCCATCTTTTCAAAAGAATTTCTTATTTCATCACACAAGAGTTTCTTACCTTGCGACCACAGGTATTCTTCAAAATCAAGAGGATGCAGTGTGATGCTTTCGACCTTTCCTACGGGAAAGGAGTAATGTTGTCGGTTGATTGCAACGCCCAGAAGGCTTCCGGCGCTTGCAATATAGTATTCCGGGGTTTCCTCGCAGAAATATTTAAGGGAAGTCAGCGCCCGCTCACAGGACTGGATTTCATCGAATATGACCAGAGTTTCTCCCGGAACGATTTTTTCGCCTGTAGCTGCTTCCAGATAGCGTATGATCTTCTCCGGTGCAATGTTATCGTTAAAGTAAGATGCGACAGCCAAATTGGTTTCCAGATTCACATACACGACGTTTTTAAAGTTTTCCTCACCAAAACGCCGGAGAATGTAGGTCTTTCCTACCTGCCTTGCACCGTTAATGATAAGCGGCATTCTGCCTTCGCCCTTGTTTTTCCAATTATGAAGCTGGGTTTCGATTTTACGTTTCATTGTCATCACCTCACAACCAATGATATAAGGAAAATATAGTTAAGTCAATAAAAATGTATTGTTGCTGCATTTTTGTTGACTTAGTAGTTGTTGTGGAGGCTAGGCTCAAATTTTAACTGGGGAGGAACTTCTTGCAAGCGTTGGTGAATCGTTGTGTAATATCAAAAAATCCGGAATGGCTAAAGCCGTTCGGTATTCAAAATAAACCTCAATGAACTTTGACACAAAACGACTTGAAATAAATTGGAAATTATGGGATAATAAAACATAAAACGAAAGCAGTAAAAAGACAAAAACTTTACCCTCTACAAAAAAAGATTATCATTATGTACACTGTTGACACTGCGTACATAATATGATAGCCTTAAGCCAAGAGAGGTGATATTTATGCTTTTGCAGAATGCGACTGATGTCAGGAGAAATTGGAGTAAAATT
>JAQUBU010000311.1 GCA_028686565.1 Syntrophomonadaceae bacterium | reverse complement strand
CAAGGAAATATCAAACAAATCCCACCTATGTTTTCGGCAGTTCATCACGAAGGCAAACGGCTATATGAGCTGGCCCGTCAGGGTATTACTGTTGAGCGGGCTGCGCGCGAAGCATTTATAAAAAGTATAGAAATAATCGACTGTGACTTTTCATTAAAATATCCTGAAATAAGCTTTAGAGTATTGTGTTCAAAGGGAACCTATGTGCGCACGCTTTGTCATGATATTGGCGAAGAATTGGGTACCGGGGCCTTTTTATCTGCCTTGCTGCGCAGCAAAGCAGGTGCCTTTAAGATTGAAGATGCTGTTCCCCTGGATGATATTTTAAGTGCACAGATAAAAATAGAAGATTGTATAATGAATATCGACTATCCGCTGAGTAATATGATTGCGCTGGGTATTAATCCTAAACAATTAACCGCGATCCTGAATGGAAACTCCATATTACTTGAGCAGCAGCTGCCCACCGGTAAAATTAAGATATATTCACCACAGCATGAGCTTCAGGCCATAGCTGAATGTGAGTCCCAGGGTTCTGAAACGATTATTAAACCAGTTCGGGTTTTGAAATAGCAAAATATCAAAACAAGGAGCTAGCAAATGGAAATAATTCGCGATATAGATAATTTTATTAGTAATGACAAACCATTATATCTGGCTTTAGGCAATTTTGACGGAGTACATCGGGGCCATCAGAAACTGATTAGCGAGCTGGTACAACGGGCTAAATCTAATCAGGGCAGAGCAGCCGCCTTTATTTTTGAACCTCACCCCGGCAAGGTGCTTAGTCCCGAGCGGGCACCTAAAATGCTGGCTACACCGGAGCGGCAGGCTGAATTATTGCGTGAGGCCGGCTTGGATGTGTTGATTTACAATGCATTTACCAGGGATATAGCCCACTGGTCTCCGGAGGAATTTGTGGAGAGAATTCTTGTGAAACGTCTCCGTATACAAGAAGCTTTTGTCGGCTTTAACTATTCATTTGGGCATAAAGGAGCAGGAACTCCTGACATGCTGCAGCAAATGGGCAGCAAGCATCATTTCAAGGTAAATATAATTGCTCCAGTTGAAGTTGATGGTGAAGTAGTATCAAGCAGTCTGGTTAGAAAGGCCTTGGATAGGGGAGATATTGAATTTGCCCATCGCATGCTGGGCTATTATCCCATGATTGAAGGCCAGGTAATCAAAGGAGAACAACGGGGTTCTGCTATAGGCTTTCCAACAGCCAATTTAGGGATTATTGCTGATCTTAATGTACCTGCCAAAGGTGTATATGCGGCCAAGGCTGTATTAGGGAGTAATTATTATAAAGCTGCGGTCAATATAGGCAGCAAGCCTACTTTTCACACTGAGTATCCCGTGTCAATTGAAGCCCATCTCATAGATTTTAACCAGGAAATCTATGGAGAGCAGCTGCGTTTGTATTTTGTGCATAAAATTAGGGATGAAAAAAAATTTAATGGTATTGATGAACTGGTGCAGCAGATCAATCTTGACAGGGACAAGGCCAGGGAGATTGTTTCATTAAAAATTTAATTATGAACTCAACTTTCTGACCAAAAGAACAGGCTTAAAAGCCAGAAAAACAATAAAATAAACTGTTTAAAATCCCATATTGACGAACATCGCGAGCTATCTTATATGTCATTGCTATGAACTAGCGTACTTGTCATTGTTATGAAATTAACGTTCCTGTCATTGCGAGCGCAGCGCGGCAATCTTCCCCGGTCATTGTCAATAAACGAAAAGCGCAGACCGTTTTTTATTTACGTAATCAATTATGGGGGAAGATTGCCGCGCTGCGCTCGCAATGACAGGTTGGCGCTGCGCTCGCAATGACAGGTTGGCGCTGCGCTCCTCCCAATGACAAGTACGCTAGTTTCATAGCAATGACAGGTTGGCACTATAATTTTAAATTTTGAATAAAGCTGGAAAGCTGATGCTTTCCGATTTTAATAGTATTTTTACAATAGTCTTTAATACCAAGAAATGCGAGCATTTCTATAAGAATCAAGAATTTATAATTCAAAATTGGTATTAGCTTGCTTATCGCAGGCTATTTGTTTAAAATTAAGATTGTACTTTAAAAGGTACAGAACCTCAGGCTAGGTTCGGCGAATTCACCAACGCGGATCTTGGTCGGTGGCGATTATCAAGCAGAGGAGGTGAAACCATGGCATTATCGCTGGAACGTAAAGAAGAGATAATTAAAGCTTACCAGATTCATGAAAGTGATACTGGATCTCCGGAAGTTCAAATAGCTATACTTACAGAAAGAATAAACTATTTAAACGAGCATTTAAAAATTAACCATAAAGACCATCATTCCAGAAGAGGACTATTGAAAATGGTTGGACAACGCCGGTCATTACTGGATTATTTAAAGAAAAAAGACTTTGAACGTTATCGCACTATCGTTACTCGTTTAGGTCTACGCAGATAAAGAGCGGCAATCCGCTCTTTATCTTTTATTATCAACCAGTCTAAAATAAAGGCGGCACCCGCCATTACCCTCTTTGGGTATCACTGATACTGCTTTTGGCTACTATTAAGGATACACGGAGTAAGATGCTGCTTGCAGCATCTTACTATAATGTGGCAGTGCAACCGGGTTCTTGGGAATAGAGCTCAATTGAAAAGGAAAAAATAAAGATAGGGAAACAGGTCTGACCTGATGAAGGTCCCTTTAAGAAAGGAGGAAAAGAAAATCGTTCAGAGATTTAAAACCGAAGTAGCCGGGCGACCGCTGGTAATCGAAACCGGCCAAGTTGCGAAACAGGCTAATGGTGCAGCAGTAGTAAGATATGGTGATACAGTTGTTCTGGTGACAGCAACTGCCGCCAAAGATCCCCGGGAGGGAATTGACTTCTTCCCCTTAACCGTAGATTACGAAGAAAAGCAATATGCAGTTGGAA
>JAQUBU010000049.1 GCA_028686565.1 Syntrophomonadaceae bacterium | reverse complement strand
CCATTCTGTATCCCCAGCGGGCATTGGGCAGGATAAACGGGGCTTTATCCATGTTTTCAGTTCCGCCAGCCAGTACGATGTCTGCATCGCCGGCTTTGATAAGCTGTGCTGCCAGGCTGACTGCTCTAAGTCCAGATCCGCAAACTTTGTTGATAGTGAAACAAGTGATTTCTTTGGGGATTCCAGCATTTATCATACACTGCCGGGCAACGTTCTGGCCCAGACCTGCCTGCAATACACAGCCAAATATTACTTCGTCGATTTGATCGGCTTTAATTCCGGCTCTCTTAATGGCTTCCTCCATTACTATTGCGCCTAGCTGTGCGGCACCTACATCTTTAATTTTACCTCCAAATGTGCCTATCGGTGTCCGACAGGCCCCAACCAATACTACTTCTTTTGACATTTCTATTCATTTCCCCTTTCAAAATTCTAAAACTGCTGATGTTATTCTAAAGCAAGGTTAATATAACCTTCTTTTTCGCAAACCTCCTTTCATAGATGTATTTATAGAAAATCAATAATTATTAAGTATAAAAAAGAGGGGGGCCGCTGGTCCATGATATTAAATCTTAATTTCTCTCTATGGCAACTCATAGAGCAGCAGCACGTTGAGAAACAATTATATAAGGGGGACGAAAACATAACATGTATATCCCTGTCATTATAATAAGCAATAATTGTGCCAGCCTGTACAAAAAAATAATATCGACAAAGCCCATAATATAGGGATTGTTAAATTTAGCTTTGTTGGCAAAAAAGGTGACAAAAAGAACAGATGCAAATAGGCATTAAAAATAAATGCATATATGCATTAAAACATGAGCGCTATTATTTAATAGCGAATTTATGGTTTGTATCAAAATTTGATACATGAATACACAACAGGTAGACACTGATGCATTATTATAACCAAAATAGGAAATCTATGTAATACTTTGAATGCGAGTCATAATAATATTAAATCAAAATGATCTATGAAGGTGAAGAAAAATGCAAAAATGCATCGAAATGAAAGCCTGAGACAAAGCAATATATTTCATTAAGTATTTTAACTAGTTAACGATATTATATATAACAAGGTGAAAGTCTTAAAGAAATATTATCATTACGCCTTGTTCCTTGAGTGAAGTGAAAGAAATGATTATAAATATATCCCCCGCTTTAATAAGCGGTCCATTTTATTATTAACAAACAGCTGGCAGGTTCTAATCGCCGCCTCGTTATAGCGGCGCAAAAGAACTCTGCGCGGTTTTTTACGATGTAATTGATTAAAAATGATGAAATATGAAAATATTGGAACAAGTCGTGAGGTGAATAAAGATGAATTATATTAGCAGGATAAAAGACAACATTTTAGAGCACAAGCAATTATGGACGGTTGTTTGGCCATTAGTCATATTGAACATTTTCACCTATGTTTATTTATCACATGGATTATCCCTGATTATGCTGATATTTTTTCTATTAATGGCTTTGCTGGGGATAGGCGGAATAAAATTGCTGGCAATACAGAATTCCTACGATATATCTATTCCAGAAGAATTTACTGGTAAAGCTGCGGAATTAATGAAGGAAATAAAAAATTACGGTGAAGTCATTTTTGATGACGAGATTGAACAGATAACTGAGCCGGTTCGCGGAAATGTTCGTAAAGATTTCGCACGGGGTTTGGCCTGGCTATGGGAAGACAATCAAGAGTTTGTGGGGAGGGTAGACCAATTTCTGAAAGAAGCTATTCCCATTTCTGCATCTATTGATCCGGTTAACGAAGATCGGGCAAAATTATTAAGGTTGATAAACAAGGACCTGGATATATTATCTACTCTGGTTGACGGCCTAAAAGGCAATAAAGAACGGGATTTTTTAGATTTGGATGATTTAATTGACTCAAAAGTTAGCAGCATGAAGAATGCTATGCGGACGGAACAGGATATTTTCTATGATTATGTATATAAAATAATGATTGCCCAGATGAATAATAATGAAGAAAAGGATGGGGAAGGGCTCGATGTAGCTGAATACTTTAACATTAACAAACTCGGTGAACAATTATCAACAAATCTCATCAAGTCATTGGAAACAAGAATTCTTCCCCTGCAGGATTCAATAATAAAGGAACTCGAAAGCTTTTCGGCTGATGTGGTAGGAAAAATGCAGAATAGTGCACTGCAAATGATGAATACTTTCAAAGAATTGAAGGATATCTTATTAAGACTATTAGACGAATGTAAGGGTGAAGATAGTGAAGTATTGAAAAAACTGAATCAAACCCTGGTAAAAGTAGACATGCTGCAGGAACAAGCTGAAGAAATGATGTTAACACTGGCCTGGCAGGATATTCTCGTTGAGAAGCGCTGGCAGGATATACAAGAAAAAGTATTTATGATCAGAGAAAAAGTTAATGATAATGTGGATGAAGATGTGTTGGTTTATATCAACAGCCTTTTAACAGAAGAGATACCTGGCTTTTCCCAAATGAACCGCAACAATGAAAATGCGGTATTTTCAAAATCCCTGATCGATGCTGAACTGGTTTTTCAGATTTACTCTGGTGGAAAACTAAGCGAGATTATTAAAAATGGGGTTTATTCTTTATTCCAATTCATGCGGCCATTGGAATTACTGGTGAAGAAAAATGTGAGATTGCGGGAAGAAGGAATATTAAAGCGCAAATCGCTTAATTTAAGAGTTAGGTCAGAAGAATATCAAACCGAGTTTAATAAAGTTAAAGAAATTGTGGAAATGCAAAACCCGAAATTATTAGTATATTTGGAAAACGTCTATCCTAAGAATTTTTATGCTTTTTGCAATAACCCGTATATAAAACAGAAACCGGAGGATTTAAATCAAGCTGCCTGGATATTGTTTCTAGATATTTTGGAAAGAGGTGCAGATGAGACTATGTACTTCCTGGTAGGGGTTCTTTTGCTTATTCACCAAATGCGGAATAAATATATTCATCCTTTTAAACCCCTGCCCCTTGATATTGAGAGTGATGAAGAAATTGAACTTATTCGTTATGCCGCTTACCAGGCGGTTGAAATAATGCTGTCGATTGATTATAAGGCATTAAGTGCTTAACTCAACTTTCGCAGCAGACACAGAAAGAAATATGGTAGCTTTTGAGCAGCTTGAGTGCCGGGCCGGGCAGGTGGTATCATTGAGCGGCAGTGTAAGCGCGAGAAAGCTATGAAAATCTTTTAAAGTTACGAAACTTGTTATGTTTAATAATATTACTTAAAATTAGAAACAATAAACTTATAGATAGTGCACATAGACTTTGGGGGATATAACATATGTTTCCACTCCGCGATAGCACACCCAGTGAAAACTTTCCTATTGTTACCGTAATACTAATATTGGTAAATATCGTTATATTCTATTCGACAACCACGCTGGGCCTTCAGGGAATGGAAAATTTATTTGCGCTTTTTGGTCTGGTACCAGCATATTATTCCCAGTATCAGGTTTCGCCTATAGGATATTTACCGTTTTTAACGTCGATCTTCTTACATGGAAGCTGGATGCATGTAATTGGCAATATGTGGATATTATGGCTTTTTGGCGATAACCTGGAAGATCGCATGGGTAAAGTCAGGTTTCTCATATTTTACTTATTATGTGGTGTTCTGGCAGCCTTTACCCATTACTTTATTAATCCTGCATCGGCAATTCCCGTTGTTGGTGCTTCAGGTGCGGTAGCCGGAGTTATGGGAGCTTATTTTTTGAAATTCCGTCATGCCAAAGTTCTTACTTTTATTCCTCCCTTTTTCTTATTTAATCTGCCTGCTTGGATATACCTGGGATTCTGGGCTTTATCGCAGCTATGGTGTGGTGCCGCCGGAGTGTTGGCATCAAATGCCTGCGGTTCTATCGCCTTCTGGGCACATATCGGTGGTTTTCTGGCCGGTATGCTCATCTACAAATTCTTCCTTAAAGCGGAACCGGACTACAAGTATTAAGATTTTACTGCTGCGATCTCCTTACCCTCAGTAATATGCTCCAAAAGATATCCCAAATGCTCTTCGGCATATTTTAAATCAGGATTGTCGTTTTGTAAGTAATAAATAGTATTTTCGATTCTTTCCTGACTGGCCTTGATTTCCATCCAATGGCGTTCTTCCTCAAAAAGGTTCATACAATCCTGAAGACCAAATGCTCGTCCTGTGTTTAAATAGTATCTGAACAACTCCAGTATTTCTATATGCTGATACTGGGAATGAATTATGGATTTTTGCATGATTTGGTTATACATGTTCAAATAATCCTGTGCAACTTTTAATTGCTCCTGGCATTTTTCGTAATCATTGGCACAGCTTTTTTTAAATATATGATAATCGTCAGTCCATTTTTCCAAGCTTGCTTTGTAACGGTCACAATCTTTTTCATATTCACGATATTGTATAAAATAAATTTTAATATCATGATTATAATTATTCCGGTCTTTTATATGCTGTTTTTGCTGCCGTGACTGTAGCAGCTTATAAGGAATAATGTTATTGAACAACTTTCCGTTATCTTCTGGTTTTTCAGGTTTAACTGGCAGATTATCGGGTTCATTTGGAAATAAATCATCTTCTTGTAACAGCTGTTGCCGTTGTTCAAGCAGCTTTTGGAGATAATTAATATGCTGGTTGAGTTTTTCTACTTCCTTTAGACAGGATAGACAGATAGTTATTTCTCTAATAAGTTCATCTTTGTTACGAGCTGACTTTTTAACTGTTTTTTTTCTTTTATAGTAGCTTTGCAGTTCCTTATTAATTGGCGGGTTGTTATTAAAAGCAATTATAGTAGCGATATCTTCGCTGTTCATCAATTCAGAACTATTGCAAGGCTCTTTACAAAAGTAGAAGCGAGTGTTAGTCGGGGTATAGTAATAGGGACCGCTATTCTGAATGAAATCATTATCTTTAAGGTTGATTAGGTCTTGTTCAGCTTCTATTTCCTCTTCAAAAATATGCAGCCATTTTTGCAGGGGGGAGTCTGGTTTATCGCGCCCATCAATCAATCCTTTTATCTTTAAGTAAGATTCCCAGGGTATTTTAATAAATGAGTTATAAAAATAAAATAAAACTTCCTCGGGATTATACTTAATCATTACTGAGAGGTCCAGGTAATATGGGTTATACTTGTTTAAAAACGTAAAAAACATAATAAGCCTCCTTTATTTCTATTTTTGAGTAACTTCTATATTTTACCATGATTTCCTTCTTTTGATATTAATTATTTTTAAATATTTTCAGTAAACCAGCCGCAGTAATTATGGCTATAATATTGCTATATAAATATTAGTTTTTAAAATAGTCAGGAGGTTAAAGAATTGAATAAAAACTTGCCATGGTTTTTTGAGCAGTTTGCAAAGAATGATCCAGAGTATTGCTCCCAATTGGCCGAGGTTCTGGAAGTGGCTGCGAAGCCGGAAAAACTGGATGCCAAAACAAAATATCTGATTATTCTGGCTTTGGATGTTTTAAAAGGCGCAGGGGAAGGAGTTAAGGTGCTTGCTAAACAAGCTCGTGACCAAGGGGCTTCCGAAGATGAAATTCGTGAAGTAATAAGGCTGGCATTTTATGTAAACAGTATGGATGTTATCAAAACATCACTTAATGCTTATTAGTAACAAAATAAGCAGGAAATGCCGACCGGGTACAAGTCTGTATCCCGCATTAAAAATGATTGAAGAGGTGCGCGATGTTTGAAGCTATATTGCTTGATCTGGATGGGACGCTATTAAATATTGATATGGATTTGTTTTTACCGCAGTATTTTAGAAAAATGCAGGAGTCGGCGCGAGAATCCGGCTATAACGAGGCCGGCCGGATGGTTGAACAGATTTTCAAATCAACTGCTGTAATGATAGCAAACCGCAACCCCGGTCTTAGTAATGAAGAGGTTTTTATGAAGGACTTTTTAAGCAAATGGCAATATCCTGAGGAAGAGATGCGATATTTTTTTAATAAATTTTATACAACGGCCTTTTCGGGCTTGCGTCAATATAGCCAGCCTTTTATGGGAATACCGGAAATGATGAAGTCGGTATTGGAGCGTGGCCTGAAGGTAGTTATAGCCACTAATGCGGTTTTCCCTTTGATTGCCCTGCAGCAGCGTCTGGACTGGGCTGGTTTGGGGGATTTTAGCTTTGATTTAATTACTTCATATGAAGTAATGCATTTTTGTAAACCGCATACTGAATATTATCAGGAAATAGCCGAGCAAATCGGTGTCGATCCTCATAAATGCTTGATGGTAGGGAACGATGTCGGTGAGGATCTTTCTGCATCGGGAATAGGAATGAAAACCTTTCTGGTGGAAGATATGTTAATTGACAAAGGACATGGTATCAAACCTGACTGGCGGGGAAATCTAGGGGAGTTGTTTAAATTTATGGAACGGATATAGACAAATATTCTTCACTTGGCAGGGGTAAACTAATAAAGACAATCACAGGTGGAGGTGTTTTAAGATTTCCAAGAAAAAAAAGAAAAAACCATTGGTAATGACTGAGAAGGATTTAATGAAGATGGAGATTGCCCAGGAGCTGGGAATTTGGGAACAAGTTGAGCGTGAGGGTTGGGATTCTTTGAGTAACGCGATATGTGGACGGGTAGGCGGTATAATGAGCCGACGCTTGCGTGAGCAAGAAAAATAGTCCAGCTGGTATTTGCATTTAACCTGAGGTGGGCAGGCCGTATTGATGCTTGGTCTGCCTCTTTTCTCTTTATAGCTATAACGAGGCGAAAAGATGGCACCCGCTTTTTAAGCGGTCGGGTTCCTATTACAAAACAGGTGGCAGTTTCTTCCGATGCTTAAAACAAAAGCTGTTTATAATCAGGTATAATTAAAGCGAATAATATTGAAGGAGCAGGAGCAATGAACGAAATTGCCAGAGTTAGAGCATATTTGCAACAAAGAAATTCCGGACTTAATATTATTGAATTGGAGGAAGACACCAGTACTGCTTTTTTGGCAGCTCAGGCATTAGGAACCGAAGTGGGTCAGATAGCCAAATCAATTTTGTTTAAGATCAATAATGAAGAGTATTTTATGGTGGTGGCAGCCGGTGATATAAGAATAGATAATAAAGCTATAAAAAATCTGGTAGGTGTAAGAGCACGCATGGCAAATGCTGATGAAGTGCATGAAATTACTGGATTTAATATTGGAGGAGTATGTCCCTTCGCTATGAAGGCTGAGATCCCGGTATATCTGGATGAAAGTTTATTGCGTTATGATGTGGTCTATGCTGCTGCTGGTACTGGTAATACTGCACTTCCCATAAGCTATCAGCAATTATTGGATATAACCGGAGGAATCCCTTGCCGGGTATCAGTTTAAATTAGGTAATAAAATTATTAGTATGTATTGCATGAAATCTTTTCACAAGACTGCTAGGAAAGCGGGAAAGTAATGACTGGTCAATTTGTACATTTACATAATCATTCAGAGTACAGCTTGCTGGATGGAGCTTGCCGGGTAAAAAACTTAGTAGCCCGGGCAGTTGAATTGGAAATGCCGGCGGTGGCTATTACAGATCATGGTGTACTATATGGGGTGGTGGATTTCTACCGCGAGGCCAAAAAGCGGGGAATTAAGCCGATTATAGGCTGTGAAGTATATGTGGCACCCCGCAGCCGCCTGGATAAAGAAGCACATATAGATGATAACCCATATCACCTCACCCTGTTGTGCCGTAATGAACAAGGCTATAAGAATCTGATACAAATGGTCAGCAGGGCCTATCTTGAAGGATTCTATTATAAACCGAGGGTGGATCGGGAACTGTTGCAAAGCTACAGCAATGGTTTAATTGCTCTTTCAGGTTGTATTGCTGGCGAAATACCTCGTAAAATTCTTGCCGACAACCATCATGAAGCCCAGGCAACCGCCCATTATTTACGCGATGTCTTCGGATGCGACAGTTTCTATTTGGAAATACAGGATCATGGCATCAAAGAAGAACGCCTGGTTTGCCAACAGCTGATCAATTTAAGTGATAAAACCGGTATTCCCCTGGTGGCCAGCAACGATTTACACTATATAAACCGCAAAGATGCCAGCGTTCATGATGTCCTGCTTTGCATCCAAACCAACAGTGTGGTAAATGATGAGAAGCGGCTCCGATTTTATGGCAGCGAGTTTTATATGAAGAGTGCAGCCGAAATGCGGGAGTTATTTTCCGCGCGGCCTGATGCTATAGAAAACACCTTGAAAATTGCCGGGGAATGTAATCTGGAATTTACCTTCGGAGATTTTCACCTGCCCATATTTGATTTGCCTCCTGGATATACTGCTGAAACTTTTTTAGGGGAACTGGTGCATCTAAAGTTTGCTGAAAGATATCCCGATCCTTCGGATACATTAATTAACCGTCTCGAATACGAACTTCGGGTTATTAATGATATGGGGTTTGCCGCTTATTTCTTGATTGTGCAGGATCTCGTCAACTGGGCTAAGTCGAATTGGGTCCCGGTTGGGCCTGGCAGAGGGTCGGCAGCAGGGAGTCTGGTATCTTATTTACTGGGAATTACCACTATTGATCCACTTAAATATGGGTTGCTCTTTGAGCGCTTTTTAAACCCTGACCGTGTAAGTATGCCGGATATTGATATAGACTTCTGTTTTGAGAAAAGAGATAAAGTAATTGACTACATTGTAAAGAAATATGGATCAGACCGGGTTGCCCAAATAATTACTTTTGGAACCATGGCTGCGAAGGCTGCCATCCGTGATGTAGGCCGCGCCCTGGATGTTCCTTATGGAGATGTTGACCGTATAGCCAAAACCATACCGGCAGAGTTAGGAGTGAACATAGAGCGTGCTTTGGATATATCTCCTAAATTCCTTGAAGCCTATCAACTTGATGTTGAAACTAGAAAAATCGTAGATATCGCCAGGGCTATTGAGGGCATGCCACGGCATGCCTCCATTCATGCTGCCGGAGTAGTTATCGGTAATGAAGCTTTAAATACTATTTTGCCTCTGCAAAAAACCCCGGAAGGTCATGTAGTAACCCAATTCACCAAGGAGACCGTTGAAGATATTGGCCTGCTCAAGATGGATATCCTGGGATTGCGTACCCTGACCGTAATTGACCGGGCAGTTGAAATTGTTGCAAAAACCCAACAGTTGAGAATAGATATTGAAAACCTGCCGCTTGATGACCCGGCAGTGTATAAACTGCTTTCAACAGGTAATACGATAGGCGTATTTCAACTGGAGAGTGACGGACTGCGCCGTCTCTTGACCGAAATAAAGCCCAATTGCTTTGAAGACATAATTGCCATTATAGCTCTATATCGCCCCGGCCCTCTGGGCAGCGGAATGGTGGAAGATTTCATCAACCGCAAGCATGGACGCCAGGAAATAGAATACATTACCCCCATGCTGGAAAACGTACTCAAGGAAACATATGGGGTAATTCTATATCAGGAACAGGTAATGCAGGTAGCCAGTGAACTGGCTTTTTTCAGTATGGGTGAAGCCGACATACTTCGCCGCGCCATGGGTAAGAAAAAACCCGAAGAAATAATGGCCCAGCGGGATAAATTCATTGACGGAGCAGCTTGCAACGGGATAGAACAGGATGTAGCCATAAGGATTTTCGACATCATTGAAAGCTTTGCCGGCTACGGCTTCAATAAAAGCCATTCTGCAGCTTATGCCATGATTTCCTATCAGACCGCATACCTGAAAACGCATTTTCCGGTGGAATACATTTGCGCTTTTTTGAGTAGTGTAATAGACAATCAGGACAAGGTGGTATCCTATTTAAAGGAGTGCCGCAAGTTAGGAATTGCCATTTTACCCCCGGATATAAACGAGAGCTTTGAAAACTTTACCGTGACCGGAAATGCTATTCGCTTCGGTCTGGGTGCTATTAAAAATGTTGGTTACAACGCAGTTCACAATATTGTAAATGCCCGTAAAGCCGGATTATTTAAATCATTATTTGATTTCTGCCGGCGGGTGGATCTGGGGCAGGTCAATAAGCGTATGCTGGAAAACTTGATTGTTTCTGGCTGTTTCGATTCTCTTGCTATAAGCAGAAAACAAGCCTTATCAATTATCGATGAGTGTGTAGACTTGGCAGTGAAAATAAAGCAGAGTGAATCCAGCAATCAGCTTACCCTCTTTGGGGATACCGCCAGTATGGTTGTTGAACCGGTTATACGCGTTAAGGGAGAAATAGAAGCAAGAGAATTGATGAGCCGGGAAAAAGAGGTTTTGGGTTTTTTTGTTTCGGCCAATCCCCTGGATGAACACCGCCACCTGCTGCCGTTTTTGAGTACTCATCAGTTGGAGGAAATCGAAGCCAAAGATAATGAAACCTATGTAAGAGTAGCGGGTCTGGTAGTAAATCTGAATCAAAAAATTAGCCGTAAAGGTGACAACTATGCGCGCTTCTTCCTCGAAGACTTCAGTGGCAGGATAGAGGTTATGGTCTTTCCTTCCGCTTTTCGTAAATACATGGAAAGCATCAAGGCCGATACCAGCATAATTGTAGAAGGGTATTATGATAATAACGATGAACAGCCCAAAATTGCGTTGCGAAAAGCTGAGCCGGTTCCAGGATTATTACGGGAATTACATGTCCGCATAACTGATGATAAAAATGAAAACAGTATTCAGCAGCAATTTATAGCTACACTTAAGAAATTTCCAGGTGACTTAGAAGTGATGCTTCATTTGCCTAACCGCAAAACTGTGGTGCTCAAAGAAAACTATAATGTAGCTGCACATTCAAATCTTAAGGCTTATCTGGGTGCTATTTATGGTAAAAATAATATCTGGTTTAACTAAAATCACCAAAATGGGGACATTGCCCGAGCAAATATCAGTGACCAAAAAGCCTGTAAGGTATTACCATATAAGCAGTTGAGAATTAAATCAAAGTAATTAAGGGGTGTGTCCCCTTACATTAAGGAGGCGAAGGTTTATGCATGAGGCAAGTTATATAGGAGAAGACTATATTGTAATCAAGGCATTGGAGAATGGAGTAACTATAATCGGACTCACCAGAGGCAAAGACACCAAATTTCATCACACAGAGAAACTGGATAAAGGTGAAGTGATGGTGGTTCAATTTACCGAACATACTTCGGCTATGAAAATAAGAGGTCAGGCCGAGATTGTTCATCGTTACGGTTCAGTAAACAGCGGGAAAGTTAGTAACGACAAAAATTCATGATACACTGGCCTTTCACAGCATAATACCCCCGGAAATACGGCTATGAAAACCAGTGTGGTTCATCTAACGAACAGGGGGTAGCAGTTTGGAAAAAGTAGCACTTTTAACCAGCGGCGGTGATGCGTCTGGTATGAATGCCGCTATTCGTGCGGTAGTCAGAACCGCGTTGTATCATAATATGGAAGTATATGGTGTAAATCAGGGCTTTGAAGGATTGATGGCGGGAAAACTGCTTCCCATGACTCGCGGATCAGTTGCTGATATTATTCACCGGGGAGGCACTATACTGCAAACTTCCCGCTCTAAGCCTTTCATGACCGATGAAGGAAGAAAAATAGGATTGGACAGGCTGGCTGCGGCGGGGATAAATAACCTGGTGGTTATTGGAGGCAACGGCAGTTTGACAGGTGGTTTTGAATTTTCCAAACTGGGTGTTAATGTAATTGGCATACCGGCCACCATCGACAACGATATTGTCCTGACCCAATCAATTGGTTTTGATACAGCCGTGAATACCGCACTCGAAGCTATTAACCGCATTCGCGATACAGCCACCAGTCATGGGAGAATTTTTATAATCGAAGTAATGGGCAGGCATTGCGGCGAGATTGCCATGGCCGCAGGGGTGGCCGGAGGAGCTGAATCCATACTTATACCTGAAATAGAAACTGATTTTGAACAACTAATAGAGAAGACCAACCAGGGAACATTAAGAGGAAAACTACACAGCATAATAATTGTGGCTGAAGGTGTTTACCCGGTTATGGAACTGGCCAAACAGGTTCAAGAACGAACCGGCCGGGATACCCGGGTAAGT
This sequence comes from Syntrophomonadaceae bacterium, assembly GCA_028686565.1. Taxonomy (GTDB): domain Bacteria; phylum Bacillota; class Syntrophomonadia; order Syntrophomonadales; family Syntrophomonadaceae; genus JAQUBU01. The sequence goes on along the minus strand of JAQUBU010000049.1, from coordinate 352 downwards.
ATTCTGGGACATATGCAGAGAGGTGGAACTCCAACTGCAGTGGACCGAATATTGGCGTCCTGCATGGGCCGGGCAGCAGTAGATTGTATTGTTGAAGGAACCAGAAATGTTATGGTAGCCGGTTATTGGGATAAGATTCAAAAGATTCCCCTGGCGCAAATAATCAACGCAAAACGTATGCCGGAGTTAAGTATGTTTGAGCTTGCCCGCATACTTTCAATTTAATTAGTGCCATCGCCCTGTCATAGCTATGAAAATAGCGTGCTTGTCATAGCTATGAAACTAGCGTTTTGTCATTGCAAGTGCAGCGCCAACCTGTCATTGCGAGCGCAGCGCGGCAATCTTCCCCCGT
>JAQUBU010000310.1 GCA_028686565.1 Syntrophomonadaceae bacterium | reverse complement strand
TAGGCCAGACTTTGGAAAGGAAATCCACTATCTGCACATAGGTGCCATAGAAGACATTCCCTAAAATCGTGGACGACAAGGCAACTGGAATTAACATGGTTCGGTAATTCTTTAACCCCAGGGTGCTGGCTGCTGCAATACCGGCAGTGTGAAAGAAAATTGCCAGTTTTACAATTACCCCGGCTACCCAAATAATAACTATAATTAATTCCAATCGTTCCAGAATACTAGCTACTGATATATAGCGCGCCAGGATATTTACCGGGTAGACCAGATGAGCAGTATAGAGGTCGCCAAATACTCCAATAGTAGTAGCTACAACAGTAAACGACAGTACGGTGGCAATTAATATCATACCAAGCCCTGCCTGATAGGCCTCTTCTTTTTGGTTAAGGTAAGGGTAGAGCCACAATATGATAAAAACTTCACCTCTCCAGACTCCCGGTGTCATGCTTCCTTTTAATACTGGAACAATTCCGTTTTCCATAATGGGTAAGAAATTACTAAGATTTATATCCTTGGCAATCAGTAGAATTAAGGCACTAAGGGAGAGAATGAATATAGGAAACACTATCTCGTTGTGGCGAGCGATTACTTCAACTCCCAGATAGCTGCCATAGACAGCAACACTGACAAGAACCAGCTGCAAAACTATAACCGGGGTTTCAGTCAGAAAATTGCTTTGAATGAACTGAGCTCCTTCAACAACCATAACCGAGATAATGTGGATCAGCATTCCGGTATATAACAATGCCAGCACTTTGCCCGGGATTTTCCCCACCACTTCCGGCAGATATTCGGTAAATACCTGGCTGGGAAAGCGTCTGGCCAGGCTGATACAGATCACTACCACAGTAGAAGCATAGACGGTAGCGGGAAGTAGTAACGATATCCAACCATCCGGACCAGCGGTTTTAGCAGTTATGGTGGGAACATAAAGGAAGCTGTTGCCAATTCGGCTATTGATAGCAGGAAGAGCAGTTGTACACTGCTTATGCGTCCCTTGTCCAACATTTAGGCTTTCCCCTTTCCGTTGCGGGATTTTCCGGCAGACTTTGGGGGTGGGTGTGGCTTTAAAGCTGCATTCTGGCGTTCCGGCTCCAGCCTTCCCATAAATTGGGGACGGTTACGCATCATCCAATTGGGCACCCGAACAAAGGTATCCTTAAAATCGCCAAGGCTTAAGGGAGCCAGGGGAGATAGATGAGGCACTCCAAAGGTTCTTACCGAGCAAACATGAAAGCTTAAAAGCGAAACCGCCGCCATGATTCCAAACAGACCCATAAAGGCTCCGGCAAACATAAAAAAGAACCTGAGCAGACGGATTGAATTTGATAGTGTCATGGAAGGAATGGTATAAGAAGCAATTGCAGTCAAGGCTACAACCACTACCATTCCCGAAGAAACCAAACCTGCACTCACAGCAGCCTGGCCTACCACGATGGTACCGACGATACTGATGGTCTGCCCAAAGGTGCGGGGCATCCGGACCCCGGCCTCGCGCAAGGTTTCGAAGGTCAGCTCCATTAGAAAGGCTTCCAGAAAGGCGGGGAAAGGCACACCTTCGCGATTGGATGCTACCGTAAACAGCAGTGAAGGCGGAATTAATTCCTGATGAAAAGATATTATTGCTACATATAAACCGGGAGCCATAGCAGCCGTAAACAAGGCTGACCAGCGAACCAGCCGGATGAATGAAGCATACCAGTAACGATTGGCATAATCATCGGATGCTGTCATCTGGTTAGCCAGGGTGGTGGGGAACAAAAGGGCAAAGGGTGTACCCCCGATAATTAATGCTGCTCCTCCTTGCAAAAGAATAGATGCCAACCGGTCAGGACGCTCAGTTGAGTCGATACCGCTAAAAAGTGAATATGGGCTATCCTGGATATGTTCTTCAATCTGTCCTGAGCTTAGAATACTGTCTACTTTTATTCGGTTCAGGCGGGTCTTTACCTCCCTAATTAGTTCGGTAGTTACATTTCCTTTAAGATAGACAATATTTACAGGGGTTTTTGTTATCAGGCCGATTTCAAGCTTTTCCACAGCCAGCCGGGATGTGGGGAAGCGCTTGCGCAGCAATCCCATGTTGGTATAAATATCTTCGTTAAAGGCCTCAGCAGGTCCCATTACTGAGGTTTGGGTTACCGGCTGCGAAACCGGCCTGTTGTTTTCTGCCGGATAATCAATAAGCAAGGCACCCTCATGACCGTCAATAAATAGTGCCACCGATTCTTTACAGAGACGGTCAGTTACTTCTATCCAATTGTTCTCTTTAGTAACTCTTCCGGTAGGAATAACATTATCTTTTAGCCAGCTTAGACTTATATTCCTGCCGGATTCGTAATCAACATTTTGCAAAGCCTGCATGAGACCGATCTGTAGAAGATCATCTTTAATCAAGGAATCAATATAGACCAGCATGGCTGGCTGGCTTTTGTCAGGCCCCAGTACAAATTTATGGATAATCAAGTCATCACAATGATCGAATATCTCTTCGATCATTGCCCGGTTTTGCTCAAGACTCTTGCTCAGCAAATGAATTTCGATCTCGGCTTCATCTTTCCGTTTTTGCCCGGAAAATAATGTGCTCTGATTCTTGGTTTGGCCATTTAAAACCTTTGCCAGCCATTTAAACATACTTGTTCCCCTTAAAATTCATATCAAAGAGACAAATAAACATTCTTTATCAGTCAATTTATGACGAGGCGAAAAGATGTCCCCCGCTTCTTTAAGCAGTCGGGTTCCTATTAACAAAACAGGCGGCTGGTTATAACGGGGCGCAGTAGTTGCAGTAACTACTGCGCAGTTTCTTCTGGTGCTTAAATCCCCACCTCGTTCCGCTGCTTTATAATAGATAATTGGTTTTACTGATGCTATAGTCTTCCACCTATTTGCTGAGCTAATCCAAGTATTTATTATTTTATAAATGTTTGTTCGAATTTAGAGTTATTGCTTGACATACTGCCA
>JAQUBU010000309.1 GCA_028686565.1 Syntrophomonadaceae bacterium | reverse complement strand
CCTCCTTCATTATTTCCACCAGGGACATTCCTTTTTCCTCACGCAATTGATCGGCATTTCCGGAGAGTTTTACCTGGCCGCGGTTGAGAAAAATGACTTCATCCACCAGGCCTTCCACATCATCGATCTCATGGGTGGAAATTATAACGGTCTGTTCTCCTTCGCGGTAATCCCTGATAAGAGTTTGAATTATTTCCTCCCGGGTCAAAATGTCTATGCCGGATAACGGTTCATCCAGCAACAGATACCGCGAGCGCCGCGCTGCCGCCAGTAAAAGTTTGGTCTTGGCACGTTGACCTTTGGATATCTTGCTTATTTTCATTTGTTCATCGAGGTTTAGAAAACCAAGCAATTCCCGATATTTCTCTTCATCCCAATCAGCATAGAAACTCTGCATAAACCCGGCAGCTTGTTTGATATTCATCCACGGGTAAAGATGGTCAATTTCCGGAAGATAGGCCATGGATTCCTTACACTCCACGGGTGTCTGTCCATGTACTTTTATCTCACCCCGGTCAGGACGGTTTATTCCTACTATCATTTTCAGACTGGTGGATTTGCCCGCCCCGTTGGGGCCAAATAAACCGGTAATTCTGCCTGGTTGAAAGCTCAAATTAAGGTTATTCAAAGCCGCTGTCGCACCAAATTGTTTGGTTACATTAATGAACTCGATCACTTTTTATTATCCCCCTCTCCTCCTGTTTGCTCAGCCTGCAGCATTATAAACGTCTCTTCATCATCAAACCCCAATGCACGCATTTCGAGAACAAAATTCCTCAGCAAAGCCCGGGCCATCTCTTTTCTGAGCATTTGCAGGTCTTCCTCACTTATATTCACGTATGTTCCCTGACCTCTCAATGTCTCAACCATTCTCATATTCTCCATTTCCCGGTAAGCCCGCTGTACTGTGTTGGGATTGATGCGAGCCTTTTCCGCATATTCCCGCTGGGAAGGAATCCGTTCTCCTTTCCGCAGTTCGCCCCGGATCATTTGTTTCTTAAAATCATCGATGATTTGCTGGTATATCGGTCGGGCCAAATCAAAGTCCATTTTTCGTTCACCCCCATCCCCCTGAGTTAGTGCACTAGTTTATTAGTACACTAACATTATATGTATCCCATTTCCCCTTTGTCAAGGTAAAAAAATATTTCTAAATCCCCGGGAATTTTAGTCAAGATACTGATTTGGGTAAGAGTGAAAAGAAGAATTTGGAAATAGGGGACGTTTTTGTCCTTTAGACTTTGGACAATATGCCATGTCGGCTTACGGCACTCTGAGCAATTGAGCACGGGGATAGGCTTGTTGAGGCTGTTCACTATTATCTATCGGGTATATCTTTATCTGCTTGACCATGAATCAGCAAAACAGGGCTTTGGCCAAAGTTTTTATCTCTTTTACCAGGTTAGGGCTAAGACCGCAAAGACACCAACCACAATAAGAGCAGCTATAAGCACCAAGGTGAGGAAGATTTTTAATTTACGGCGTTGTTTATTTCTAGCTTGGCCAGTGCTTGGGCATCCATTAACCTGCGCCTTCTTTTCCTCATTATGTATTATCATAGCTAATCTTTGGGCAAGATATTAAAAAATAAAGGGGGTTTAAAGACCATAAAGATCAAGGTTCCAGGATTGGTTATGTTACTCCTGATGCTCTTATTATCAGGTTGTATTCAGAAAACACATGCCCCGGAAGGCTTTGTATATATTGGCCAGTTAATTCCCGATGCACAATACGACATCCGCTACTATGGTGAAGACAACTTTATTGGGACTCGAGTTGATGGATATAAAGCACCAGTCGCTATTTTAACCTATGAAGCAGCTCAAGCCTTAAAAGAAGCCAGTACCGAACTTGATTCCCAAGGTTATTATTTAAAGGTTTTTGATGCTTACCGGCCCCAAAAAGCCGTCGATCACTTTATAAGATGGTCCAAAGATTCCAGTGATATCAAAATGAAATCCCTCTATTATCCCCATGTAGATAAAAAAGACTTGTTTGCGCTGGGATTCTTAGCCAAAAAATCCGGCCACAGCAGAGGCAGCACCGTTGATTTAACCTTGGTTTACAAAGAAACCGGTGAGGAGTTGGATATGGGTAGCAGCTTTGACTATTTGGACCAGTCCTCCGCTTATGGTACAACACTTATCAGTACTGAGCAGGCCGTAAATCGTGAGATCCTGAAAAGTGCTATGAGTAATCATGGTTTTAGACCCTGTACCAAGGAATGGTGGCATTTTACCCTTATTAAAGAACCATATCCCAACCGGTATTTTAATTTTGATGTAAAATAATTTATAAAAGATATAAAAGGCTACTTAGCCATTGGACAATATGCATATACAGAAAAACCTGTTTCTTTCTTCTTGACAAACAAGGTTTCAGAAACCGCTATTTATCTTCGTTGCCTTGAAACAGGTTCTTTCCTACATTTCCTCGCATCATAACATGATACGTTCCGGTTTCACTCAATATCCGCTGGTACCGGTGCATAACGTCCTCAACCTTACTAATTTTTATGGACTCAATTTCTTGCCCCATTTTATAAGCTTACCGTCCGATGACAAGAGAACCGTCCCCTTGTCCCTTTGTTTCGAGGTCACCTATGTGTTTGCTTGCGCTACGGCCCGGTAACTCGCTCACCGCCCTTTAGGCGGCTTTGTCATTAGACTCCAGTAGTTCAGTTTCCTTCCCCACTGCTAACCAAGCTACAGGGTTTCTGCTTATTTCCCTGGCAGGTCTGTCTCCTGCTGAACATACCAGCCTTTGCTGGACATACGAACGGCAGACTGTTGGCTCTAGAATATTTCATTTATCGAAATCTCCAAGCCCTCAAAAAAATACGAGGTAACAGTATCCCCGAGCTTACAGGTAGTATACTCGTCAATTTCAAAGTCCTTAAAGCCATAGACCATAACTGAATGTTTAAAAGGATCGACAATCCAGAATTCCCTGACACCGGACAACATATAAGTA
>JAQUBU010000048.1 GCA_028686565.1 Syntrophomonadaceae bacterium | reverse complement strand
AAACTCCATCCCTAACATCAGGCCCCGGCCTCTTAATGCCTGGATACGCGGGTCACTTATCTTGCCTAACATCTCCTTAAGATAATCGCCGACCTGCTTTACACTGTCCATAAAACCCTCTTCACAAAGCTTTTCCAGCACCTTTGCTGCTACAGCGGTTGCTAAAGGATTGCCGCCGAAAGTCGAAGCATGATCCCCCGGAGCAAAGCCGCTGGCAGCCTGTTCAGTGGCCAGCATGGCTCCAATAGGAAAGCCTCCCCCCAGCCCTTTGGCCAGTGTAATTATGTCGGGCTTAACTCCATAATTCTTAAATGCAAATATTTTGCCGCTTCTGCCCATACCACATTGTACTTCATCAAAAATCAGCATTATTCCTTCCCGGTCACAGATATTTCTTAATCCCCGCAAAAACGCAAGCTCCCCGGGTTTGATTCCGCCTTCACCCTGTATGGGTTCAACCATAATGGCACAGGTATTTTCATTAACCAACTCTTCCACTGAATCCTGATTGTTATAATCAGCATAGACAAAACCCTGCGGCAGAGGAGCAAACCCCTCCTGGTATTTGGATTGCCCGGTTGCGGTAAGAGTAGCTAGAGTCCTTCCATGAAAGGAATCTTTGAATACGATAAACTGGTTCCTTTGACCTTCTTTCTGGCGGTAGAAATATTTGCGCGCCAATTTCAGCGCCGCTTCATTGGCTTCTGCTCCGCTGTTGCAGAAAAAAGCCTTATCCAATCCTGATTCGCTTATCAGTTTTTCCGCTAATTCCACCTGTGGTTTTATCCAGTACAGGTTCGAAACGTGCCAGAGGGTCTTGGCTTGTTCTTCCAAGGCTTTATTCAGTTCTTCATTACAGTGGCCCAGGATGCAGACCGCAATTCCTCCTACAAAATCAAGGTATTGCTTGCCGCTGGCATCCCATACATAGGAACCCTTTCCCTTGACCAGCGCGATAGGGAAACGCCCATATGTATTCATTACATAATCCTGGCCTTTGCTTATAATATCGTTGTTAGTCATTGTTCTATCTCCCTTAACTCAATTTTGAATTCTAAATTTTGAATAATTGAGCATGCTATCTATTCGTTAACTACCATAGTCCCGATTCCTTCGTCAGTAAATATCTCCAGCAATATCGAATGGGGCTCTCTTCCATCAATTATATGGGTTCGCCCTACTCCGCCTGTAACTGCTTCTTCACAGCATTTTACCTTGGGCAGCATTCCTCCGGCTATAATCCCCCGTTTTATATAATCATCCAGCTCACTTAGTCTTAGTACCGACACCAGGGTATCGCTGTCTTTCGGGTCCATCAGCAAACCTGGAACATCAGTCAAGAGTACCAGTTTATCTGCTTTCATGGCTACCGCTATAGCCGCTGCTACCAGATCAGCATTTATATTGTAACTCTCTTGTTCACTGCCCATACCAATAGGTGCTATTACAGGAATGTATCCGTTTTCTATAACTGTTTCAATTATTTGCGGGTTAATACGCAGGACTTCTCCTACAAAGCCCATCTTACTATCGGCATCCAAAGGTCCGGCTTCAATTAAATTACCGTCTTTGCCCGAGATTCCTATCGCCTTTCCTCCGCTGGCATTAATACCCGCTACAATTTCCTTATTGACCTTGCCGCCCAGAACCATTTCCACTATTTCCATAGTATCCTGATCAGTCACCCTGAGACCGTTGATAAACTCGCTTTTAATGCCCAAACGGGACAGCATGCTGTTTATTTCCGGTCCCCCGCCATGAACTACAATAGGGTGCATACCTACATATTTCATTAATACAATATCCTGCATGACTTTTTGCTTCAACTCGCAATCGGTCATGGCTGCTCCGCCGTATTTAATCACTACTCTTTTACCATAAAAGTCCTTGATATATGGCAGTGCTTCCACCAATATTTCAGCCTTCTCCATAGCCGAAATGATCATCTCTACTCCTCCTAGAATCATATTGAAAACTGATGTGTCCCCGTTTCTTATGTCATCAAGTCCGGTAAGCGGCATTTATACGCACATAGTCATATGAAAGGTCGCATCCCCAGGCAACAGCTTCATGATTACCCGCGTTGAGGTCCACTGTTATCTTTACAGTATCCTTTTGCAGTTCAGCCCGCGCCCGTTCTTCATCAAAAACCAGTCCCATGCCGTTGGCAGCCATCTTTTCTGCACCCAAATAAATATCCACCTGTCCCGGATCGAACTCAGCTCCGGAGTAACCTGCTGCGGCTAGTATCCTTCCCCAATTGGCGTCCTCGCCAAATACGGCCGCCTTGGTTAGATTGGAACCAGTTATGGAACGGGCAATCACCCGTGCAGTCTCCAATTCAGCAGCATTCATTACCTGAACTTCGATCAAGCGGGTGGCTCCTTCTCCATCCCGGGCAATCTTCTTTGCCAGACTGATGTTTACGAAATCAACCGCTGCCTTGAGCACCTGGTAGTCTTCAGACTCGACATCATCTATGAACGGATTGCCAGCCATTCCATTAGCCATAATAAGCAGCATGTCGTTTGTCGAGGTGTCCCGGTCTACACTGATCATGTTGAACGAGAGATCAGCAGACTGTTTCACCAGATTTTGTAAACATTTACTGCTGATAGCAGCATCTGTAGTTACAAAGGCCAGCATTGTCGCCATATTGGGATGTATCATTCCTGAACCCTTGGCAATTGCGCCTATCCGTACAGGACAGCCCTTGATTACAATTTCCACAGCTATTTCCTTGCTGACCAAGTCGGTGGTCATTATAGCCAGGGAGGCATTATAGCCGCCCGTGGCAGTAAGTGATGCACTGGCTTCCCGGATAGCCCTGGATATTTTATCCATCGGCATAGTGACTCCAATAACTCCAGTGGAAGCAACCAATACATCATTATTGTCTATACCGAGCAGTTCCGCTGTCAGCTCTGCCATCTGCCGGCAATCTTTAATTCCCTGTTCACCGGTGCAGGCATTGGCATTACCGCTGTTAACTACTACCGCCTGAGCAAAACCATCTTCCAGTTTGTTTTTACAATGATCTATGCATGCAGCCCTTACCTTGTTGGTGGTAAAAACTCCGGCAGTATTGCACTTTTGCGCTGAGTAAATAATTGCTACTTCTTTTTTATCTTTCTTTTTTATCTGAGCGTCTACACCCTGAGCTTGAAAGCCCTGCGGGGCACAGACGGAACCATTAATAATCTTCATCCTAATTCCTCCCGTATGATTGTCATGAACTTTTGTTTATTCTTATAAATAATTGTTTTATTTTTGCATTTATGGGTACATCCCCGCTATTTTCAATCCCTTGTTTTCTTCCATACCCAGCATAATATTAAGATTCTGAATAGCCTGCCCGGAAGCACCTTTAACCAGATTATCCAGGGCTGAAACCAGGATTACCATGCCGCTTTCCTCATCACAATGTATACCTATATCGATGAAGTTACTGCCATTGACCCATTTGGTATAGGGCATTACACCTTGCGGCAGCACGCGTACAAAATATTCATCCCGGTATTTATTCTCCAAAACTTTTCTAACCTGCAAAGCATCTGCTCCGGATCGCAAACGAGCATATATAGTGGTCAGTATTCCGCGATTCATTGGCACCAGATGGGGCGTAAATGTCATTTTCACCTTTTCCCCGGCTGCAAAGCTTAATTCCTGCGCTATTTCCGGGCCATGGCGATGATTTCCCACCCCGTAAGCTCTAATGCCTTCGTTGACACCGCAAAAATGGCTGCTGGCTTTTGGCGTCTTACCCGCACCTGAAACTCCGGTCTTGGAATCTACTATGATTCCCTGGCTTTCTACCATCCCTGCTTCCAGCAGCGGGGCCAGGGGCAGAATAGCTCCGGTCGGAAAACAGCCCGGATTGGCAACTAGTCTGCTCTTGCTTATCTTTTCCCTATATATTTCGGGCAACCCAAATACTGCTTCCTGCAGCATGTGGGGAGCTTCATGAGTAATCTCATAATAGCTTTCGTAAAGCAGGGCATCCTTGAGACGAAAGTCGGCACCCAGGTCTACGCAGCGGACTCCGGCAGGCAGAAGCTCCATCGCTATCGGCACTGACAAGCCATGGGGCAGGGCCAAAAATACTGCATCACATTCGTTTTTAATTAGATTCCAATCACCAGCCTGACACTTTAAATCAGAAAACCCCATTAGATGAGGATATACTTCATCAATCCGGCGTCCAATATTTTCTGTAGAAAAAATACACACTGCCTCTGCTTCATCATGTCCTGCAAGCAATCTTAATAAATCGGCGGCTGTATAACCATCCCCGACTATGCCTACTTTATACATAGCGGTATCCTCCTTTATAAGGTAAGGGGACACACCCCTCATTACCTTTAAACTTTCATTTTTTATCGCTTTACCTTTATACATTTTTATTTCTTCTTAACTGCTGTACTCCCGGGCAATGTCCCCATTGTAAATAAAGAAATCCGGATTCTATACATTCCGGATCGAAAACTTTTTAAACATCGAAAGAAACTGCAGAGCAGTTTCTTTCACACCGTTGCAACGAGGCAGGGGATAAAACCCACCTGTTTTGTTAAAAGGTACCCGAACGCTTAAAGAAGCGGGGAATATCTTTTTGCTCTTTATAATTATACATTCACATGTATAATTTTGCAACGGTTTTCTTAAAATTTATTTGCTTATTTTGACTCGTAATCTACTACTGCCAATGATGCCCTGACAGTAATTAAAATCTCACCAGAACGACTTCTTTGGTTATATCCTTTGACATCCTTCACAGTAATATATACTGCCTCCCATATAGTTTTCTTTCTTAATGTTTGAGCCACACAGCAAACAGGCTTTACCTGCTGTATTTTTACTCATTTTAGTTTTGTATCCCCCGCTGCAGCCAAAAATGTCTTTTTCGGTATCCCTTCCGCCCTGAACTGCCATTGCCGCCAGTGTCTCTTTTATCGATTTATAAAGATTTTCCTTTTCAACTTCGGCAAGCGCATTAATCTTCTTCTTTGGATGTATTTGCGCATTATACAGAATGTCCTGCAAAACCCCATTGCCAAGCCCCGGTATACGCTGCTCAGTTGCTAAAAAAGCTTTGGCACTGAGTTTTTGCACCTCCGGCAGCGATATCAACTGCTTAAAATAACTTTCATCAAATTGATTGGACAATGGCGAAGGTTTCTCACGGGCAACAATATAGTAGGGATTATCCAATTCTCCCTCCGTAAAAGCCCCCAATCCTCCATACATTTGCACTGATGCACTGAGGGCCGAATCATCTTCAAACTCAATTAGAAGCTGATGCTTGGGAACACGTTTTGTATCCTTATCGTGAAAGCGCAATCCCACTCCATCACCAAATAAAATACCGGTGCTTTCAACCTTGATCTCCAGCAATCCTCCATAGGCATCAGCCCCACTAATGGTCTTTCCAATCAATAACTCATCGAAGTTTTGCGGATCACCATAATACCAGGCAAATTTGTGTGGTGAAAAGCCAGTAATGACTTGCTTTATTCGTTTGCCTCTAAGACTATTGTTAATCTGACAGGCTATAGTTAAGGCTTCCGGTATTTCCAGCATAATTACACCTCCAACAAATTACAAATAAATAATACTTCTTTCAGGTTATTCTACTGCATTAGCCAAAATATTACATGTGAAATTATGTGTTTCATTTCACTTTGGCACAAGCCAGGTGGACATGTTCGCTTGTTGAATAATTCCCCCCGCATCTCTGCAGGTATCTTTCCCGGATCTCAGAGGGTCCCAGGTTCTCGATCAGACTGAACTGCAAGCGAGATAGTTGGGCATCAAGTTCCGATGGTTCAAATCCCGTAATTATAGGTTCACCCATCTTCCGCGTAGTTTCTATGATTGATTTCATTCGATTTGAGGATTTGGTTGGATCAAAAGCCAGCTTGTCCCAGTAATCAAAAACAATCTCGCTGCCGCTACAGGACAACCCGGCAATGGATCTGAGTGTAGCCCGCACTGCTTCGAGCGGCAGGTAATGGGTGACACCCAACCAGCTAAACAAGCTTGGACATTTAGGATTATAAACGGATTTCTCCAAGACTGATGACAGGCTTTCCTGAGTGAAATCCATCGCAATGAAATGCAAGTCTTCGGGTTCCTTGAGGCCCATACGGGCAAGCAAGGCGCGTTTAACCTTTTGGGTTGCAGGATGATCAATCTCAAAAACCTGTAAACTGCCTGTCAAGTCCAGACGACGAAACGCAAATGTATCAAACCCTGCACCCAAAACAACATATTGTTGAACACCTTTTTTAATTGCTTCCTCCAGTTTGTCTTCCACATATCTTGCCCTGGCGAGAATTGATCCTGCCATGGTTCTAACTCCCAATGCCAGGGCCGAGGCATGGTCTGTGCATGATTCTGCTAGATCCGGCGCCATCTGCGCGGCTGATCTTGCCAAATGTTGTTCAATGGCCTGTCGCGCCTGTTCCGGAACCAAATCATAAGCCAAAGTATCGTCTAAAATTCTAGGTTCGTCATGTAAAGCATGGTATCCGCGAAGATAAGCAGTCATAAAGGCGGTACCACTGGCATTGTTTTCCTTCATAAATCTTTCCCCTTTCCCTTCTTAAAAATCTTGTTATGTTAGTTAGCCCTGTTGTATGACTTCGCCATAAAGTAAATGACCATGCTCACAGGCATAGTATTTAGCGCTGCGCCCGCTGAAAAACCGCTGGTAAATATCTGATGGTGCCAGGTCTTCAATAGTCTTAATGCCTAAACCTGCTGGATCATAGACAATGGTCATACGCTCTAAGCCCATCTTCATTTCTTCTTGCTAAGCTTTATTTCCTTATAAGATAATAATTAGCTTACCTGTAAGCTCTAGTCAAATAAATTTATTGTCTTGTAACACATAGATGCGAGAATTCATATTCTTAATTGTGGGTATTTAAACATCAAAAGAAACTGCGCAGTAGTATCAACATACTGCTGCAACGAGGCGCAGCGCCTCGTTATACCCGCCGCCTGTTTTGTTAATAGGTCCCCGATTCGCTTAAAGATGCGGGGGACATCTTTTTCGCCTCGTTATACGATAAAGCTTGAATAGCTGCCGGACATTCCGGGAGCTTTCATATACAGATGGGGAAGAGCTTTTGCTCTTCCCCATCTTTTACTTTTCAAGTTTAGTTTTTAATAGCTTATTCAGCCAGAATGTAATCAACTTTACTCCCGCAGTGTATGCATTCGCCCCGCTCCAGTCCCATATTGGTAACCTGGTAAACAGTTCTTTTAATTAAGAGCCCTCCGCAAACCTGACAGTAAGTGTGGTTTTCTTCCAGTATAATATTGCCGATAAAAACATAATTCAAGAATTCCCTGGCAATATCCCGGCTTCTAAAAAGAATTGCCGGCGCAGTAGCTTCTTTCTCATACTTATAGGCCGGGTGGTACCTGGAAATATGAAGCGGTATATTAGGATTAAGGCTGGCCAGCCACTTTGCCATTTCTCTTATTTCTTCTGTTGCATCGTTTTCTTCAGTAATTAGAAGGCTGGTTATTTCAACATGAGTATTCTCTGCTGCTTGTTCCACTCTGGCCTTTACAGCTTCCAATTGCCCTTTGCAGTTGTGATGATAAAAATCAGAGCTGAAAGCTTTTACATCTATATTCATAGCATCAACAAAAGGCAGTAATTTTTCCAATGGCTCTTTCTCAATATAGCCATTGGTAACCAGAACGGTTTTAAGATTTTGCTCCTGCAAGAGGGGGGCTGTATCCATAATATACTCATACCAAATACTTGGTTCATTATAGGTAAAAGCCATACCTATTGATCCTTCCCGAACACTATTGCGGGTAATTTTCACCAGCGCCTCCGGCTTGATAGCTTGAGTCTCCGGATTGCCATGGGCCAGAACATGATTCTGGCAAAAACCACAAGACAGGTTACAGCCGAAAGTGCCTGCTGATAGTATTTTTTTTCCGGGGAAAAAATGATATAGAGGTTTTTTTTCTATTGGGTCAAGTGCTAGCGAAGATATTTCCCCATAGTTTAAAGTATTTAAGCTTCCATTATTATTAATTCTTACCCGGCATAAACCCAGCTGTCCATTATTTAATAAACAGTGATGCGGACAAAGCATACACTTTAGCTTCTGTCCGGGCATTTTTTCATAAAACATTGCTTCCCTTGCAGGCACATTTTTCACCACCAAATCTTATGTCTAAAAAAATATAATTTTTTATGTTTTTCCTTATTCCGCTTGCATTTTATTAATTATACTTACAAGTATTGCACTTGACAGAGATTCATAGCTTTCCCGCGCCTACTCCTTCGCTCAATAATACATCTGCTTGGCTCAACCTTTACTGCTCCCCAGCTAACAGAAGCGCTTAACCTCGAATCGCATTATACTACATTTCCCCCCCGGTGCGATACCCGCTTTTTGTTTGGCAATTGCCAGCTGTTCTTCAACCGTATCTACCCCTTCAAGAGCAGGAAGCAGCAAGCCGCGCTTACCGCCCTGACTCACTATTACCCCATATTTGCTTGGGTCCAGATCCTCCTGACCGCAGCTTTCAGCTTGTCCAAGTATATCGACTGAATATACAACATCCTCCAATTCATATGTCTCTACAGGCGCGAAGCGCGGGTCGTCAGTACCAGCTGCCCGGGCATTTGCTGCAATTTCTTCACTCAAGTCCTTATAAGCTGGCATAATAGTTCCAATGCAGCCGCGTAATTGCCCATTCTTTTTTAATGAAACAAAAACCCCGGCCTGTTTGTCAGCAAGCTCTTTCATATCTTCTGATAACTGCGGAATTGCATGCTGCTTGATATAGGCTTCCAGATTCATCCTGGCCCATCGCACCGGCAAACTTTCCTGTTCCCGTCTTTGCCGAATATTTGTCTCTTTTTCGGTCTGCAATTGATCAAGAAAACTGCTGCCGGACTCCACAGGGTTAAATCCTGCAGTTAGATAGCCTACTCCCATTGGACCTTCATAACTGAATACCTCTGTTGTAAAACTCGAAGAATCCAATGCCCCGAGCATTATTATAATTGAACGGTAACCACATTCACCAGCATTTTCCCTTAGCTTTTCGGGAAGATTAAAGATTCCTTGCACATCATTCTTCTGAATTAGTTCTTTCACCTTACCATCGAAGCTGGCACCATCAGGGTGGTAGTCATATGGCCCATCATTGCTGAGCCGGTGCGACATATCACCAGAGGCGATAATAGCGGTCTTCCTGCCGATTTTTTCAGCTGCTGATTTAATCAGACTGCCGAATGTATAGAGTTCCAGGTTTGACAAATATCCTATGCTTATTGCCAAAATTGGTATTTGCGGCAGTCCTGCTTGTTTCAGATAGTATAGAGGAACCAGAATGCCATGATCAAGCTGTGCATTAAGCCGGTACTGGTTCAGCCTGTCCTGATCCAAAAGAGCAAAATTAATACCTCTGCGATCAGCCTCACTTTTGATTTCAGCCAGAAGCTTTAAATCATTTTGGCAGTCAAAGCCCAGCGAATTGCCAAAAGCCGTGAAGTCGCCCTTGAGCTGGGATATTGCCAGAGCAGATATACAATCTGAAAAAACATTGCCATGAGGAGTTAAAAAAACCAGGGTTTCGGGGCCGCTAGCAACTACTTGCCCGGCCAGCTTTTGCATACCTTTAACTGTAGAATTTACATCTTTTAGCCTGTCCTTGCCAATTGCAGGCACAATTAAAGGGGGATGGGGAGTAAGCACCGCATAATTTATCATAATCTCACTTCCTTAATCAATCATTTCAAACAGGCTGGTATTTAAGCATCGAAAGAAACTGCGAGTAGTTTCTTTCCGCACTGCTGCAACGAGACGTGATATTTATAACCATTCTTTCGCTTGACTCAAGGGGCAAAATTCAATGAAAAATTGTTTTCTGACTTCGCTTCGCTATACATATTTTGGTTTACCTAGAGTATATCATAACTATTTTTAGACTCCAGCCCAGCTTATAACTTATGCAATTCTTTTACCCTCGCAATTTTCTCTTTTTCCAAAGTCTCACTGCTTTGCGATTTAATTATGCCGGAGAATATCGCATACGCGATTCGTTCCTGATATTCGTCATCGCTTAGCAAACGGGCTTCAACCGGATTCGAAATAAAGCCTACCTCTGCTATTACCGCTGGCATTTCAGTTTTATCAATAATATAGTAATTTCCGGTTTTAGCCTTGCGTTTAGTATTTCCCAATACCCTGATAAATTCTTCCTGTATAGCTTCAGCCAGTATTTTGCTGGCATCACTTTTACTGTTATAAAAGGTTTGCGCTCCTGACCAGCGAGGACTTGTATCAGCATTTGTATGAATACTGACATAGATATCTGCCTTCGATTTATTGGCAGATTCTACTCGTGCAGCTAAATCCGATCTTTTGCGTTCTCTGACACTGCCTTTAAAAGGTGCCGGAGCCAGATCTTCGTCTTTTTCGCGCAGCAGGATTACCACTGCCCCAGCTTCGCTTAAATAAGCCTGCAACTTCTTGCTTATTTGTAAAGTTATGTCCTTTTCCAAAAGACTTCCCCGCCAGGCTCCCGGATCGAACCCACCGTGTCCCGGGTCCACCACTATAATTTTGCTGGCTATTCCATAGGCTAAAACTGGCTGCTGTGCCGCGTTTTCAGAAAAAGCAATAACCCCGCACAAAACAACAAACAGGAACAATGCCATGGCAATACTTTTTTTCTTTTCAAGATTAACTTCCGGTGGTTTAATATACAATACTCTTCCCCCTGTATATTATTTGCTATTCCTTTTATATGCTTGTTAAATGAAATTTATAAAAGAACTTCAGCAAAAGAAATTACTCCATCTGGACTTAAGAAGTAATGGCAATAGTAATAAACCAAGTGCGAAGCACATTCATGAATTACCTACCAGCTTAGCGAAGCTCAAGTCTGAGATAAACTGCTATGATTAATGCTGAACCGGTAATTGCCTTGACCGCCATATTTCATTATTTTCTTACACCAACAAAAAACCTCCTCGTTTATGAGGAGGCTTTGATTGCTTATTAATTTTAACGTTTTGAGTATTGAGGCGCTTTTCTGGCCTTGTGAAGACCATATTTCTTTCTTTCCTTCATACGTGGGTCACGGGTAAGAAAACCCGATTTCCTAAGCTGCGGTCTGCTGTCAGGATTTACTTTAACGAGAGCCCGGGCAATTCCTAAGCGTACTGCACCGGCTTGTCCGGTAATTCCGCCGCCATGTACACGGCAGATAACATCGAATCTTCCAGTCATCCCGGTAAGTTCCAGAGGCTGTTGCACAATGAGCCGTCTGGTTTTATTGGGAAAGAAATCTTCAAAATTCCGTTCATTTATTACAATTGTGCCATTGCCAGGAACCAATCTTACTCTGGCCACAGCTTCTTTTCTTCTTCCTGTACCCCAGTATTGTACCTTCGCCATATTTATCTCTCCTTACCCTCTGAGTTCTCGAACTTCAGGTTTTTGGGCCTGGTGGGGATGCTCACTCCCCTTGTAAACTTTAAGTTTCTTATACATCTTATCACCTAGACGGTTATGGGGAAGCATTCCTTTAACCGCAGTTTCGATAGCCTTTTCAGGTCTTTTTTGCAGTAATGTGCGGTAATCCATTTCCTTCAAGCCACCGGGATATCCGCTGTAAGTACGATACATTTTCTGATTTAATTTGTCACCGCTTAGTTTTATTTTCTCGGCATTGATTATTATGACAAAGTCACCGGTATCAACATGGGGAGTATAGATGGCTTTATGCTTTCCCCGTAGAATGGAGGCGACTTCGGAAGATAACCTTCCCAGTGTTTGTTCACTGGCATCTATCACATACCATTTGTGTTCAACTTCAGCAGGTTTAGCCACATAGGTTTTCACGTCTTTCCCTCCTGTATCTCAATAGCTAGTGCTTTTTGGGTCTGTGTCTTTACTTCTATATCTGTCAACGGGGCAGAAGCCAAACATAGATCTTGAGACTACCTTTTAATATTATCTAAAACAAACCTTTCCTGTCAAGAAAACAATATATTTTTTTCATATTTCTAACATCTTAAGCATCAAAAGATATTGTAGAGCAGTTTCTTTTGCACCGCTGCAACGAGGTGGGGAATTTAAGCACCAGAAGAAACTGCGCAATAGTTTCAACATAATGCTGCAACGAGGCTGCGCCTCGTTATAACCCGCCGTCTGTTTTGTTAAATATGTCCGCCGCTTAAAGTGGCGGACATATTTATAACCATTCCTTTCGCTTCACTCAAGGCGCAAAACGTAATGAATAAATTCTTTCAGACATTCGCCTCGTTATATTTAACTTCCATCAGGTATAGCCCCTGCGGAGGCGCAGTAGGCCCTGCCAGTGTTCTGTCCTGAGATCTAATAATCTCTTCAATATAAGCCGGAGAATATTTGCCTCGCCCGACTTCCAGTAAGGTCC
>JAQUBU010000308.1 GCA_028686565.1 Syntrophomonadaceae bacterium | reverse complement strand
AACAGATTTCCTCACATGCAGTCACCAAAAAATATCTAGTAAACATACATGACAATTAATGGAAAAAACATTGAAGGTTAATCTCTAGCAGGTGTCCTGATGGTCAGACCACCATAATTATGTTAATTCTATAATATTTTAATCATTAATTCTATATCCTTTTTTAAGCATATTTTTTCGCTAAGGTCAAAAAGTAGGATAGATGGGATGTGAAAGGAAAATTAATAATATTAAAGATCCATTTTATTACTTTAGCGTTCGTCCCAATAGCTCAAATTTTTTTTATTGCGGTGCACTAGTACTATGTTAAGTCTAAAAGTTTATCTTATCCGCCGAGAAAAATTTTTGCAGGGCAAGACGGAGGAATGAGTAATACTGGACGTTTGCGATTGACGACAACGAAGCCTGCGAAAATCTGGCCGGCGGGAATTAAAGTTTTAGGCTTAACATAGTACTAGATTCATTGGTAAAAAGTTAGCCCAAATTCAAAAACTGCAGCGTAAATTCTTTAACTATTAATGCTGGCGGCATAGGGTGAAGCAAGCTTAAAACTATAATAAAGATTAATAGTTTAGATTATATTTTATATGTTAAAATAAAAGACAAAGATCTTAAAGGAGCTGATTATAGTGAAGATGACGGTTGATGCTAGGGGTTTATCTTGTCCGCAACCAGTAGTTTTAACCAAAAAGGCACTTGAAACAAGCGAGGTCAATGAAGTTTTGACAATAGTAGATAATACGGTTGCCTTGGAAAATGTCTCCCGACTGCTTGATACTTTAAAACTGGCACCGATTATAAATGAAAAAGACGGTGATTATTATATAGATATCGTAAAGTCTGAAGATTTAACGGGATTATCTATGGCAAATGGTTCATCCGGGGATACCGTGATATTAATCAGCAGTAATTTGCTGGGAAATGGGGACGAAAAACTGGGAGCAATTCTCATGAAGGGCTTTATTTACACCTTAACTCAATTAAATGGAGTTATTAAATGCCTTATTTTTATGAATGCAGGAGTATTATTAACAACTGAGGGTTCGGAGCTTTTGGAACATATCAAGCATCTGGAAGAACAAGGGGTTGAGATCCTTTCCTGTGGTACTTGTCTTGAATTTTATCATCTTAGTGATAAACTCCAAGCTGGATCTGTCAGCAATATGTATACCATAACTGAGAAAATGACTGAAGCTGCCAAGCTAATTACCTTATAATTCCCGGTTGATATGCAATATGTGAGAGCCGCCTGAAGAGGGCGGTTTTTTTATTATTGTGCTTTACCAAAGCAGCAGAGAAGTAATTGCAAAACATCCTTACATTTATACTAATATCTAGAATATTACAAACAGCGTATTATTATCCCGGAAAACAAGCTGTTTGGAAAAATTATGCTACAATTATGATGGGAATCAAAAGACCATGTTGAGCTATAATTTAGCATGAAAAACAAAGCTAAAGACGCAGAAGGTCAACTCATGGATAATATTACAGGCTAATGCAAGCAATTACGGAGCTATTATCCATATACCCAGTGGATCTGGAATGGCTGGGGCTTTGGATTGAGTCTTCTCCGTTATCCAAATATTGAAGGTAAGGAAATATAGAAATGTATAATTTGGCAATAATTTGAGATGCTGTCAGCGGGACTGTCCGTTTGACAGCTAAAGGAGCATGAATATATGAAACTAGCTGATTTTGAATTGGAAAGGTATTTTGCCAGGTATGAATTTAATGCACCATATCTGCTGTGTTGCTCTGACTGTGAAACCATCACCATTCAGGATATTTTGCAATTGGAGGGGGAAGCTTCCGTCACGGATTTTATGAATCTAGCTCTGGGTTATACCGAAGCTCCGGGCAGCAAGGGGTTAAGGGGCCAAATTGCGGGCTTGTATAAGAACATGGGAGAAGAAAATATACTGGTGACTTCAGGAGCCGAGGAAGCAATTTTCATATTTATGAATGCAGTCCTGCAAGCCGGAGACCATGTTATAGTTCAATATCCCTGCTACCAGTCACTAGCTGAGATTGCCGCCGCCATTGGCTGCGAAGTAAGCAGATGGGAGATGAAAGAAGCTGACCATTGGGAATCGGACTTTGGATTCTTGCGGCAGAAAATAAGAACGAATACCCGCGCTATAATCGTGAACATGCCTCACAACCCAACCGGATATTTGATGCCACATAAAGAATGGATAAATCTTGTGGATTTGCTTCGGGAAAATAACATTTTGCTATTTTCCGATGAGGTGTATCGTTTTCTGGAATACGATAAAAATGATTGCTTAGAAGCAGCTTGTGATATTTATGAAAATGCGGTATCCCTGGGGGTTATGTCAAAAGCTTACGGCCTTGCTGGATTGCGCATTGGCTGGGTAGCCACCGGCAACCACAAAATACTTGCCAGGATGGCAGCCTTTAAGGATTATACGACTATCTGCAATAGTGCCCCAAGTGAGTTCCTGGCTGCCATTGCTCTAAAGCATCATGATATTCTAGTGCAGCGCAACCTGGATATAATCAAACAAAACCTTGCCTTATTGGATGAGTTTTTCAAGCGGCAGGCCCACCTTTTCTCATGGGTCAGACCGAAAGCCGGTCCTATAGCTTTTCCATCCCTTAGCGGAAAGGGCGGAGCAGACAAATTCTGTTCCGATTTGGTTACAAACCGGGGGGTTCTATTGCTGCCAGCCAGTTGTTACGGTTTTGGCGACCAGAACTTTCGCATTGGATTTGGTCGCCAAAGCCTGCCGCAAGCCCTGGAAAGACTGGACAACTATTTACAGGACACAGGGGGACGTTTTTAGTGTGTCACTATGCTATTTGACCAGTTTAAAAACTTTCTCCATTTTGGCGCGCTATTAGTTGATACTTAATCACTCAACTTTCTGACCAAAAGAACAGGCTGAAAAGCCCGAAAAAGCAATAAAATAAACTGTTGAAATTCCATATTGACGAACATCGCGAGCTATCATATATGTCATTGCGAGTGCAGCGAAGCAATC
>JAQUBU010000307.1 GCA_028686565.1 Syntrophomonadaceae bacterium | reverse complement strand
AGCATAGCCTTTTGCCGTCACCCGAGCCTTGTCATCCTGGTTTTTATCAGCTTTTATGGCTGCTATCTTTGCCAGATTGATCTGATAGGTGGCTCGCCAGGGGTCGAGCTTGGCCGCCTTCTGATAGAGAATTGCCGCTCTATCAACATCTCTTTTCTCCAATGCTTGTGCTCCTGCTTCACCTAATATGGCAGCCTGGCGAAACATCCCCACTCCCCCAAACACTATTAAGGCAACGGTTATTCCAAGCAATCCGAAGATTTCTTTGCTATTTCTTTTTCTGCTTTTATTTTTTTCCTTGGGCTTTTTCCGTTCCGAACCAGCCGGCGCATGATCCATTGTCCTTCCTTTTATCGCACCAACTAAGGCATAGAACAACAGCCCCGTTGATGGCAGAGAAAAATCAGCATCCATACCACTATGCATTCCGAACATAATTACAGCCGTTGCAGTTCCCCATAACGTCATATTTGACAAGCTCCCAGCCTTATCCCGTTGTCTTTGATCGATTAGCAGCTTGATAAATAAAGCTGCTATTACCAATAGGGTCAATAACCCTAAGATGCCCGTTTCCACCAAAGTCTGGAGATAATAGCTGTGAACTTCCCGGCTCCAGTACAAACGCTGGGCATAACTATGATAAAGTGCTTCCCAGCCTCCTCCTCCGGCACCCAGTAAAGGATAATCCACTGCAATTTTCAGAGCATCCTGGTAAAAAGTAAGCCGGTCATTAATGCTGTTATCTTGTAATGAAGTCTTTTCAACCTTGGCACTTATTTCCCGGGGTACGAATTGAGTGCTGCTCCCCCAAAAAGACAGCAGCATATAAATCAGTCCTGCCGTTAAAACAAGTCCGGCAACTACCAGCTGGGGCCGGCCAGCAATACAATAGAGGTTTTTTTGGCCTTCTCCTGATTTATCCGCAAATTTGATTGAATCAGCCAGCCATTGCATAAATGCTGCCGCCAATAAACCGGCTGCAGCAAATATTAGGGCTGAGGTCTCCTGGCCTTGGCTTACTTTGTTTAAGAAACCAAGCCCTGCTACCAGTCCACAGAAGAAAAAGATAGCCCAATTGAGCAATGCTTCTCTCCGGTGCTGCTTGCCAATCAAAATAATAAAAAGCATAAATCCTAAAGGATAAATCAGCCAGGTGCCCCGGGATATTGTTCCTATAATTGCCATAACCAGGATTAGATTGCCGGCTGCATAGGCTAAACGGCTTATCTTGCGCTCGCTTCTAATGCTTAATGCCAATCCGGCAAAGCTTAACCCGGCCAGGTAAATAGCCAGGGTATTATGATACTGCAATGCCGAGCGTATATGCCCATCTTCATAAGCAGCAGATAATTCAACAAGTCCAGCCGCTGCTCCCATTCCAACCATGGAAAGTCCAATTGCCATCAGATAAACCACTATCAGCAAGCGGTTAAAGTCACTTTCATTTTTTATTGCCTGCCCCGCCATCCAGTAAACCATAAAAAAGCTTGCAACACTTAGTATGGCAAGCAGGGCTTGGTGAATGTTCACCGCATTGATAAGCGACAAGAGATAAACCATAACCAAAGCCAGCATTGCCCAGTCCAGGGGATGGTTAAAGAAATGCGCATCCCGCTGAAAAAGCCATTCCCCAACACAACAGGCAAAAGATAGTGCCACCAGCATAATGATGGGCAGCAGTTCTTGTTCAAAATACAAACCGCGCAAAAAGGGCGCTATGTAAAGTGCTGCCAGCAGACCGCCCACGAAGAGATAATGCAGAAGGGATCTTTTACTGTAGCCCTTTGATTCGTTTATAATCTTATTTTCTGAACTGATTATCCTCACCCCTAAAGAATTTTGGATTTTGAATTATAAATAACTCAACTTTCGTAGTTGGCATATTATGCGACACAACTAAATTGTCATTGCTAACGCATCGCTTCTCCTTTGTCATTGCTATGAAAACTCGCGTATTTGTCATTGCGAGGAGCGTAAGCGACGCGGCAATCTTCCCCGGTCATTGCTGCGTAAACGAAAAATGCTCTAACGCTTTTCGTTTATCGTGGCGGGTTAAATACCCCGTGAAGATTGCTTCGCTGCGCTCGCAATGACATATAAGATAGCTCGTAATGTAGTCAATATGGGATTTTAAACAGTTTGTATTGTATTTTTCGAGCTTTTCAGCCCGTTCTTTTGGTCAGAAAGTTGAGTAAATAATGTGGAATTCACAATTAGCCCAAAATGTTTAAATCTATTCAACAGATTGTCTTAATTGGTTTTCACTAAACTCTTTATATTTTGCATTCACAAATTCCTCAATCTCGCGGCAAAAGCGTTCCTGCCCAAACCGCTGCGCATTCTGCCAGATGACCTGAGCCGAGAAATTATCTTCCCAGGTGATAAACTGTGCAATTGCAGCATTTAATGCCTGTACACTTTGCTCGCAAAAGAATACCCCGGTTGCTTCGTGCCAGTTGCTGCCATCGGCAGGTATCACGCTTTCCGCAGCCCCGCCTCTCCCCAACGCTATTACCGGGGTTCCACAGGCTTGAGCTTCCACCAGCACTATACCGAAATCTTCCTCAGCGGCAAAAACCAGAGCCCGGGCTCCGCCCATCAGCTTCGCCAGTTCCTGCTTGTTCTTCCACCCCAGCAGTTCTACATTGCTGCCAGCCAGCTGCCGGCACTCATTCCATGCCGGGCCGTCTCCCACCACCATTAAGGCCAGACCGTTTTCATTAAAAGCTCTGATTATCATATCTGTTTTTTTTGAGGGTACTAAACGTGATACAAAAAGGAAATATTCTCCTTTGTTTTCCTCCATTACATAGGTCTGCAAATCTACCGGCGGATAGATCACTTGAGCTTCGCGCCGGTAAACCTTCCAGATGCGCCGGGCTGTATAATAAGAATTGGCAATAAAATAATCCACCCGAATGGCACTTTGCACATCCCAGAGACGCAGATAATGCAGAACCAGTCTGGCCAATAACGAATTTATTCCCTTTTCGATATGGTGTTCCTGCA
>JAQUBU010000047.1 GCA_028686565.1 Syntrophomonadaceae bacterium | reverse complement strand
TTTAGAAGCAGAATTACTGGGACAAAAGCTTGCCAGGAGTTTACTGGATCAAGGAGGAGCCAGGGTTCTGGGAGATATTAGACAAGCAGGAGGCCAAGATGGATAATAAGGGTTTTGTATACCTTGTTGGTGCAGGACCGGGTGATCCCGGGCTATTTACCCTGAAAGGCAAAAGGATTTTGGAACAGGCTGAAGTAGTAATATATGACCGCCTGGTAGGAGAAGAAATACTATCCCTGGCTAACCCCCAGGCTGAATTCATTTATGTGGGCAAGGCATCATCCCAACATGCCCTTTCCCAGGAAGGAATAAATGCCTTGCTGGTGAAGAAGGCGGCAGAAGGTAAAAGAGTAGCCCGTTTGAAAGGCGGAGATCCTTTCTTGTTTGGGCGGGGTGGTGAAGAAGCGCTCTATATAAGACAGCATGGTTATGATTATGAAGTAGTTCCTGGAATAACTTCAGCTATAGCTGTTCCGGCCTATGCCGGTATTCCGGTAACTCATCGGGAAGCCACCTCCAGTCTGGCTATTGTAACCGGACATGAAAAACCAGGCAAGCAGGAAAGTTCCATCAAATGGAGAGAACTAGCTGATGGAATTGGTACCTTGGTGTTTTTAATGGGTGTGGAAAATCTGGAGTATATATGCAGTAATTTAATGGTTCAAGGGAAAGCGGGCTCTACGCCTGTAGCACTTATCCGCTGGGGAACCCTGCCCGGGCAGGAAGTACTGACAGGGACTTTGGACAATATTGTTGCCCGGGTCAAGGAAAAATCCTTTAAGCCCCCGGCAGTAATCGTAGTGGGTGATGTAGTAAAGCTTCGTGATGAGCTGAAATGGCTGGAAAAACGTCCCTTATGGGGAAAAAGAGTAGTTGTTACCCGAGCACGGGCCCAGGCCAGCCAGTTGCTTAATAGGATTAGGGATTTAGGTGCTCAGGCTATAGAATTTCCCTCCATCACCATTGAAAAGGAAGCCAATTTAGGCGCTTTGTATAAAGCATTCCAGAAAATTGAGGAATATAATTGGATAATATTTACCAGTGTGAATGCAGCCGACATTTTCTTTGCCGAGATGCAAAATGAAGCCAAGGACATTAGGGACCTGCACGGAATAAAAATAGCAGCCATCGGGACGGCTACCAAGCAAAGTCTGGAAGCCCGGGGGCTGCGGGTAGATGTGGTTCCTGAGGAATACCGCGCGGAAGGTATCATAAAAACCTTGCGCCCTTATATCAAAGAAGGACAATGGATATTGCTGCCCCGGGCGCGCGGAGCCCGGAACATACTTCCTGATACTTTACGTAAGTGGGGCGCGCATGTAAACGAAGTTTATCTTTACCGGGCAGCAGCCAGCAATCAAGTAAGTCAGGATACATTAAACAGCATTAAAGACGGAAATCTTGATTATCTAACATTTACAAGTTCCTCAACGGTCAGTAATTTTGTTAAAATTATCGGGGCGGAAAATGTAGCCAGACTAAAGAACAGATTTAAGGTAGCCTGTATCGGACCAGTTACGGCACAGACTGCTTTAGAGCAGGGTTTCAATGTGGATATCATGGCCAAGGAATACACTATAGACGGTCTCTTAAAAGCTATAGTCACAGATACGGGCTATGAAGATATGGAGGTTAAATAATGATAGGATGCACCAAGCTGCTTTGTGGGACAGCAACAGTTTCAGAGGTAATAAAATACAGTGGACATGAAGGCGAATTACCGCCCCAGCTTTTGCAATTTTCGGATCGCAACCGGCCACTGGTGGTATGGAATGTGACCAACCGCTGTAATCTAAGATGTAAACATTGCTATATTGAGGCTGAAGATCGTCAATACAAGGATGAGTTAAGTACCGATGAAGCCAAGGCCCTGATTAAGGATTTGGCAGCCATGAAAGCCCCGGTACTGCTGTTTTCCGGGGGTGAACCTATAATTAGAAAAGATATTTACGAACTGGGTGCACTGGCGGCAGCCAGTGGTTTGCGACCGGTCATATCCAGTAATGGAACATTAATTGATGATGAAGTTGCCCAAAAAATTAAAAAAGCCGGTTTTCAATATGTGGGGATAAGCATTGATGGTGCGCAGGCCACCCACGATGAGTTCCGCAACCACCAGGGAGCTTTTATGGAAGCTATCAATGGAATAAAAGCCTGTATTCGCAATGGCGTAAAAACCGGGATGCGTTTCACGGTCAACAAGTTTAACCAGGCTGACTTGCCAGCGATTTTCGATATCATTGAACGCGAAGGGATACCGCGTTTCTGCATGTATCATCTGGTTTATGCGGGCAGAGGCGCGGAAATGGCCAATATGGACACAACTTCAGCAGAGAAAAGGGATATTTTAGAGTTGGTAAGCAGAAAAACTCTTGAATTGCACCGCAAAGGCGTAGAAGTTGAGATACTGACTACGGATAATCATGCTGACGGTATTTTTATGCTTAACTATATCAAGCAACATGAACCACATCGTGCCTCAGAAATAATCCAGCTGCTGGAGATGCATGGGGGCTGTTCTGCGGGAACCAAGTTTGCCAATATAGACCCGCGGGGCAATGTACATCCTTGCCAATTCTGGCAGGATTATAGTATTGGTAATATTCGCGAAAAACCCTTCAGCCAAATATGGACATCTGATGATGAGTTAATGATCAAATTACGGGAAAAAGATAAACATGTGACCGGCAAATGCGGAGCCTGTGATTACAAGAGCCTCTGTTCCGGCTGCCGCATAAGAGCCCGGGCAGTATATGGAGATATTTGGGCTGAAGACCCGGCCTGTTATTTGACCGAAGCCGAAACTCACCGGAAGTAATTCTGAATTTTGCCTGTGTTCCCGGGGTAGTTTTTAGAATTGTAAGCATATAATTCGAAACCATTAAAGGAATTTTATAGGATCAATAGAAATCATATTATATCACTTTAATACCCTATCTAAAAGATTTAAAACCAACAGCTGCGAAATGCAGCCCCAATTATAATAAAAAGAAATGCGGATTGTTACCTCAGTAATTCAAAATTACGAATAAAGAATATAAAATATTACATGGGGGTGAAGAGTATGGGATTTCCGGAAAACAGAATGCGCAGGCTGCGCAGTAATGAAACCATACGCAGTATGGTAAGGGAGACCAGTCTTTCCATTAATGATTTTATTTATCCGCTTTTTGTGATTTATGGCAAGAATAAAAAGAACCCCATCTCCTCAATGCCGGGGGTGTTCCAATTTTCAGTTGATAAACTGAAAAAAGAAATAAAAGAAATAAAAGCAATGAACATCCCTGCTGTTTTGCTCTTTGGTATTCCCGAACACAAGGATAGTTGCGGGAGTGGTGCATATCAGGCTAATGGGGTAGTTCAACAGGCTGTTAAAATGATCAAGGACAGCTGTCCGGAAATAATGGTGATAACTGATGTATGCCTTTGCGAGTATACTGACCACGGGCACTGCGGAGTTTTTGCTCCCAATGGGACACTGAACAATGATGCCACTCTTGAAATACTGGCAAAGGAAGCTCTTTCTCATGCTGAGGCAGGTGCTGATATAATAGCACCATCTGATATGATGGATGGCCGGGTAGGCTATATAAGAAAATGCCTGGATGAAAACTCATATCAGGACATACCGATAATGGCATATGCGGCCAAATTTTATTCAAGTTTTTATTCACCGTTTCGCGATGCCGCCGATTCGGCTCCGCAGTTTGGGGATCGTAAAAGCTACCAGATGGATGGAGCAAATATAAATGAAGCCCTTCGGGAAGTAGCCTTGGATATTGAGGAGGGTGCCGATATTGTAATGGTAAAACCGGCCCTGGCATATCTGGATGTTTTAAAAGCAGTCAAGGATAAGTTTAATTATCCTACAGCTGCCTATAATGTCAGTGGGGAGTACTCCATGATTAAGGCAGGTGCTGCTTGCGGGTGGCTGGATGAGCAAAAGGTTATGATGGAGGTCCTGACTTCTATCAAACGCGCCGGAGCTGATATGATAATAAGCTACTTTGCCCGCGATGTGGCCAAAATTCTATAATAATTATGAATTTTCCTGTAATCCCTTTAGGATAACCCCAAAAACAATTAAAATAAGGTTTAAGACTATTACTGGAGGCATTAATTATGAAGATGGTATCCTGGAATACCACCAACCAGTGCAATATGTTCTGTGACCATTGTTACCGGGAAGCAGGCAGCAAGTTGTCTGATGAACTTTCAACCAATGAAGCACGCAAAATGATCGATGAGATCAAAAAGGCCGGATTCAAGCTGATGATATTTAGTGGGGGAGAACCCCTGATGCGCCCTGATATTTATGAACTGGGCCATTATGCCAGTGAGCAGGGCTTGAGAGCTGTAATGGGCACCAACGGCAGCCTGATTACTCCTGAGGTTGCGGCCAGGCTCAAAGAGTCCGGTTTTATGGCTGCAGGAGTTAGTTTGGACAGCCTGGACCCTGATAAAAACGATGCCTTTCGCAAGATGGAAAATGCGTATGAATTAACAATTCAGGGTATGAAAAACTTGCGGGCGGCTGGACTGCCTTTTCAGATTCATACCACGGTTATGGATTGGAATGTAGATGAACTTGAAGCCATATGTGATTTTGCCATTGAATTGGGGGCTATGGCTTATCATGTATTTTTCCTGGTACCCACCGGCAGAGGAGCCGAGATTGAGGAAGAAGCTCTAAGGGTTATAGAATATGAGAAAACTATAGCTCGTTTGATGGAAAAACAGAAAAAAATCTCAATTGAAATCAAACCAACATGTGCTCCGCAATTCATTCGAATTGCCGATAAAAAAGGTCTGTCCTTAAGATTTTCAAGGGGATGTCTGGCTGGTATCAGCTATTGCATAATTAGTCCTAAAGGTGATGTACAGGCATGTGCTTACTTAAACATCCCGCTTGGAAATGTAAAAGAAAAACCTTTTGATGAGATATGGCTGGAAAATAAAATGCTTCAGGAACTTAGAACACAGAATTATAAGGGTAAATGTGGCGTGTGTGACTATAAGGACAAGTGCGGCGGATGCAGAGCCCGTGCTTACTATTATAGCGGCGGGGATTATATGGCTGAGGATGAATGGTGTCTCTACCATCCTCCTGGGGTGAAATAGGATGAATGAGTTAAGCTCTTTGGACCGGAAATTGTTAGATTTATTGCAGAAAAAATTTCCCATAGATGTACAACCATACCAGGTTATTGCGCAAAAAATGCAATGCAGTGAGGAAGAGATAGTTAAACAGATTCAAGCTATGAAAGAGAATGGAATCATAAGAAGAATCGGTGCAATTCTGGATGCAAAGAATATGGGATTTTATTCAACCCTTTGTGCTTGTGAGGTACCTGAAGCCAGAATTGAAGATGTAGCGGCGATTATCAATAAACAGCGGGGAGTAACCCATAATTATTTACGCGATAACCAGTATAATATTTGGTTCACACTAACTGCATCGTCCAATGAAGAAGTGCAAAGTATTCTGAAACAATTAGAATGTGATATCAGAATTAAGATAATAAGTATGCCAACAACAAAGGTATTTAAGATAAAAGTTTCCTTTGAAATGAGTGGTACAAATGCAATATGATGATATTGACCAGGAAATCCTGAAATTAGTTCAGGGTGATTTGGCACTGGAATCAAGACCTTACCTGAAATTGGCGCGAAAGATAAGAATCAGTGAAGAAGAGATTGCAGAGAGAATCAGGATGATGCAGAACCGGGGATTAATTAGAAGATTCGGGGCGGTTTTGAGACATCAAAAAGCTGGTTATACCGTTAATGCAATGACAGCATGGAAAGTTGAT
Source organism: Syntrophomonadaceae bacterium (assembly GCA_028686565.1). Taxonomy (GTDB): domain Bacteria; phylum Bacillota; class Syntrophomonadia; order Syntrophomonadales; family Syntrophomonadaceae; genus JAQUBU01. Next base: position 6,828 of record JAQUBU010000047.1, on the reverse strand, counting down.
CCCGAGGAAGCAGAACCAGCAGGAACCATAATGGCAACCTATTCTCAAATTAGCCATTGTTATCTGCGTGATGTGGTTCCGGAATTTGATTATAATTTATTTGCTATGATACATGTCAAAAGTGATAAGGAATTGTCTCAATTACTGGGTGATATTTCCCGGTCGACAGGCATAAAAAATTATACAGTACTTAAGAGCATACGCGAATTCAAGAAACAGAGCATGCAATACATCGATTAAAAACGAACTATGAATTTTATATTTGGAAAGCCGCCGCTTTCCCTTCTATAATCTAAAATTAAAAATAAATTCAAAAATTTTGAAGTGGGGATGGGATATATTTGCTAAGTATGGACAAATCTAAAGAGATTTTTATTACTGCTAAGGAATATATTCCCGGTGGAGTAAACAGTCCGGTAAGAGCTTTTAAAGCTGTGGGAATGGACCCCTTATTTATTAAAAAAACCAAGGGTTCCAAGATATATGATCTTGATGGTAATAGTTTTATAGATTATGTTTGCTCCTGGGGCCCGCTTATTTTAGGACATGCTCATCCTCAGGTAGTGCAGGCTATATGCCAGGCGGCAGAACTTGGCACCAGCTACGGTGCTCCCTGTGAGGGAGAGGTGGAGCTGGCGCGTATGATCTGTGAAGCGATTCCTTCTATTGACAAGGTACGCATGGTTAATTCAGGTACTGAGGCAACCATGAGTGCCGTGCGATTAGCCCGGGCTTATACGGGGCGAAATGCAATATTAAAATTTGCCGGTTGTTACCATGGACATGGTGATAGTTTTTTAATAAAAGCGGGTTCGGGATTATTAACGGCGGGGGTGCCTAACAGTCCCGGTGTGCCTGCAGCAATTGCTGAGCAAACCCTGGTTGCCAACTATAATGATATAGATTCGGTAACTAAAATATTTGCCCAGGCGGGCAGCGATATAGCAGCAGTTATTGTGGAACCAGTAGCTGGCAATATGGGACTAGTATTGCCGGAACCCGGTTTTCTGCAAGCTTTACGCGAAATTACAGAACAATATGGCGCTCTAATGATATTTGATGAAGTAATCAGTGGCTTTCGTTTTTGTTACGGGGGTTATCAGAATATATTAGGTATTACTCCTGACCTGACAGCTTTGGGTAAGATAATTGGCGGAGGTTTGCCAGTTGGAGCTTATGGGGGCAAGAGGGAAATAATGAGCATGATAGCACCGGAAGGTGATGTATACCAGGCGGGAACCCTTTCCGGTAATCCTCTGGCCATGGCTGCCGGAATTGCCAGTTTAAAACTGCTGCAAGCCAAGAATTTCTACAGCAGTTTGGAAATCACAACTTCCAGACTAACGAACGGGCTTAAAACAATCCTGGCTGATCATGGTCTTAATTATCAGATTAACCAAAGTGGTTCTCTGTTTTGTCTGTTTTTTACTAACGTTCAGGTTGCTGATTATGTAGCCGTTTTAAGCTGTGATACCGAGAAATATGCCGAATTTTTCCGTGCTTTACTGCAGAAAGGAATATATTTTCCACCTTCCCAGTTCGAACTTTGCTTTGTGTCATCTGCGCACCTGCCGCAAGATATTGAGAAGACCCTGGCTGAGATTGACAAAGTACTGGATGAAATATACTAGGGAGGGGAAAATAAGATGGATAGTGTGACCGATTGGGAATGGTTTATCAAGAAATTTGAAGTGATGAGCAATATCAATCTTACGGCATATAAACGTCCGCAAATGGAAAGAAGAATCAACAGTTTTATGCGAACCGTAAACATTGCCAATTATCAAGATTTTATAAAGATACTTGGCAGTGACAAGGAGATTTACCGTCGTTTCTTAGAACATATTACCATTAATGTTTCCGAGTTCTTTCGCAATCTTAATCATTGGGATGTTATGGAAAAACAGATTATACCTCCTTTACTTAAAGAAAGAGGCAGTCTCAAAATTTGGAGTGCAGGATGTTCTACCGGGGAAGAGCCTTATTCGCTGGCAATGTTATTTCAGGAAAGGAAAATTAACCTGAGTGATAAAATCCTGGCAACAGATATTGATAAAGACGTCTTGGAAAAGGCTGGAATAGGTTTATATACAGCTAAAGCTATGAATGGTGTTCCCGGCGAGTGGCAGAGCAAGTATTTTAATAAACAGGGCAATTACTATCAGATAAATGATGAAATGAAGAAGATGATCAAATTTCAGCAGCATGATCTTTTAAGAGATTCTTTTCCCAAAGAATATGACCTTATTTTATGTCGCAATGTGGTAATATATTTTACCGAAGAAACCAAGGCTAAACTATATAAAAGGTTTTCAGATTCGCTTAGAACCAGAGGGGTATTATTCATAGGAAGCACTGAACAAATATTTCAAGCGCGCGATGTGGGACTAAAATCGATTGCTACCTTTTTCTATCAAAAAGATTGAATTTTATGATTTTTTATTCTAAATAAAAAACTTGCTCAACCCTTATATAAAAGCAGGAAATCCAATTTATATGGCGAAAGGTTAACTTTGGTATCTTTTTCATGGAAAGAAACTGCGGAGCAGCTTCAACACACCACTGCAAGGGATGGGGGATACTTTTCGCCTCGTTATATAAAAAACAGTATCAATTTGACGGTAAAATTGCCGTAGGCAACAAGATATATATCCGATCATGGGGGTGGTAGATTACAACTTCAGTTTTACATTAGTCTATACTCAGGAATTCCCAAAAAACTATTAGATGAAAAGGAGGAATGAACTTGAAGGTTCTAGTGTGTGTTAAGCAGACATTCGACACAGAGGCCAAAATTGAAATTAAGGATGGCAAAATCGCAGATGCCGGTATCAATTTAATAATTAATCCTTATGACGAAGTAGCGGTTGAGGGTGGTATTCAATTAAAAGAAAAGGGTGTAGCCACTGAGGTGGTTGTTTTAGCCGCTGGATCTGATAAGGCTATGGACGCCATTCGTACCGCACTCGCAATGGGCGCTGACCGGGGAATACTTGTAAAGCAAGATACAGCAGCTGATGAATTTGCACGGGCTGTTGTTCTGGCTGCCGCTATCAAAGCTGAGAATCCCGATCTGGTTCTGGCCGGACATGTTGCTGCGGATGATGGATCTTCTCAGGTTCCCACTCGTATTGCTGAAATTCTTGGTTTACCCCATATCAACGTTATTACCAGCATTGAAATCGCTGGAGGCAAAGCAACCTGCTCCAGTGAAGCTGATGGCGGAACTCAGGTAACTGAAGTTAGCATGCCGGCAGTTATTTCCAGTCAGGTTAGCTGGAATGAACCCCGTTATCCTTCCATGAAGGGTATCATGCAGGCCAAGAAGAAACCGGTTGCTACTGTAGATGCAGTTGCAGCTGACAGTAAAGTTAAGATAGTTGATCTAAGTCTGCCTGCAGCAAAACAAGCTGGTATCAAGATTGATGATGATCCTGATGTAGCTGCTGCCAAATTGTCAGAATGGATGTTGAATACAGTTAAAGTCGAAATCAAGAAATAAAATCATTAATTGATTACTTATATAAAAAAAGGAGGGTAATTGATGGCTGGAACATGGATAGTAGTAGAACAAAGAGACGGTAATATCCGTAAAGTTTCTTATGAAATGATTTCAGAGGCCAAGAAAATCGGCGATGAAGTTGTTGCCGTAGTGTTTGGTAAAGGTGTAGAAGGTCAAGCTGCTGAATATGCAAAATATGGAGCAGACAAGGTATGTGTAGTTGAAGATGACGTATTTGCCAATTACAATACCGGTGCTTTTGTAGCCCAGATGGTGGCTATGATCAAGGAATACAGCCCCAATGCAGTGCTGTTTGCACATACTTTTAATGGTAGGGATTTTGCTTCTCGTTTAGCTCAGAAGCTGGAACAAGGACTGGCAACTGATGCTATTGCTATTCAATTAAGTGCAGGCAAAGGCATATTTACAAGATCAATCTATGCTGGTAAAGCTCTGGCTAAAGTTGAAGTTACTGGCAGCCCGGTTCTGGCAACCGTTCGCCCCGGTGTTTGCGAAGTAGTTCCAGGCGCAGCTGCTGGTGCAGTCTTCAAACCTGCGATTGCGGCGACTGCTGCTGATGTATATCAGACAGTTAAGAGCTTTGTTCCTACCGTATCAGCCAGACCGGAACTGACCGAAGCTGCGGTAGTAGTATCCGGCGGCCGCGGATGCAAAGGTCCCGATGGCATAAAGATAGTTGAGCAGTTAGCTGACTTGCTGGGTGCAGCATTAGGCGGCTCCCGCGCTTCTATTGACTCTGGATGGTTAGGACATGAACTGCAGGTTGGACAAACTGGTAAGGTTGTTAACCCCAATCTGTATGTAGCTTGCGGTATATCCGGGGCTATCCAGCATCTGGCTGGTATGTCTTCTTCCAAGTATATTGCTGCAGTCAATACCGATACCGAAGCTCCGATATTCAATGTATCTGATTTTGGTGTGGTTGGCGATCTGTTCAAGGTTGTTCCTATGCTGGTAGACAACCTTAAGAAATAGTTTATAGATTTACTGGATATGCGTGCCGCATATCCAGTAATATCTTGTCTTTTTTGTTGGTTTATTAAGGAGGGAATTGGATAATGATTTTTGGATTTCACCCATTGGAAGGTGGTTACGAGGTCCCGATGCGCGTGGTTGGGGCCAATATTCCCTACGAATGGCTAATCTATATCATAATGCTCATCCCCGTTACGGTCTTTTTATTCGGGTTCTGGAAGAGACTTGAAGTTTGGCTGTTGGCAAAGGGTGAAATACACCGGAATGACAAAATACTCGAGCGTGCGATTTCCTGGTTCACTTATACCTTTGCTCAGGGCAGAGTAATTAGAAAGCCGCTGGCAGGCTGGATGCATGCCTTTCTTTTCTGGGGCTTTTTCCTTTTGTTCTTGGCTGCCGGTGTCGATGCCATGCACAATGCGATTCATTGGCCTCATCTGGAAGGTGGAGTATATATCGGGATGTCCTGGATAGTTGATGTATTTGGCTTCCTGGCACTGATAGGCATTATAGTATTAGCATTTATAAGGTATGCACAAAAACCAGACCGCTTGAATGATACCAAGGTTTCCGATGGATGGGTCATTCTTTTGGTCTTTGCTATTCTTTTAACTGGTTATTTCATTGAAGGTTTAAGAATAGCTGCTCAAATCAAGTTATCAACAACTATGGCCCAGATTTCCTATGAGCAGGTTGCTTCACCTATTGGCTGGGTATTTGCAGCGCTTTATGGCGGTATGAGCCTGGATTCCATCCTGGTTTGGCATCGTTTCCTTTGGTGGTTCCATATGGCAATAGCATTCCTGTTTATTGCGTTGGTTCCGTTTACCAAACTGTGGCATATATTCACTGGAATGCTCAATTACACATTCCGTGATTTGGAGCCTTCAGCCAATCGTATGGTCTACAACATTGAAGAAGCTACTTCTTTTGGTGTTGAGAATATTGAAGAGTTTGGCTGGAAAGATTTGCTCGATCTGGATGCCTGTATCCGCTGCGGCAGATGTCAGGAGAATTGCCCGGCTTATAATACAGGAAAACATCTTAATCCCAAAATTACGATTATTCAAAACATGAAGAAACATCTGGATGCCAAGGCACCTTACTTGCTGGAAGCAAAAATGCATGGTACAGAAGTTGAAGAAGTAGCTATGACTGAAGAAGCTGCTGAAGGTGTTAATCCGATGGAACAAAGTCTGCTCTATGATGTAGTTACCAGTGAAGTTATCTGGGACTGCACCAACTGCCGGGCTTGTATGGAGCATTGCCCCATGTTCATCGAACACATTCCCAAGATTGTTGAGATGCGCCGTAATTTGGTTATGTGGCAGGGCGATATGCCTGGTGAAGCTCAAATGGCATTTACCAATATGGAACGTAATTACAATCCCTGGGGTGTTGGCTGGGCTGGCCGTGCCGACTGGTTGAAAGAAAGAGGCGTAAGGGAAATGGTAAATCTCCTGCCGGAAGACGGTAAGGAATTTGAGTATCTTCTGTATGCCGGTTGTGCTGTATCTTTTGACGATCGTTACAAAAAAGTCGGAGAAGCCTTAGTAAAATTGCTTGATAAGGCGGGAGTAAGTTTTGGTTACCTGGGTACCGAAGAGTTTTGTTGCGGAGATTCGGCTCGTCGTCTAGGCAACGAATATCTATATCAAACTCTGGTTAGCCAGAATCTGGAGTCATTCAATAATTATGGAGTCAAGAAAATAATCGTTGTTTGTCCCCATGGTTATACCGCACTTAAGAATGAGTATCCCCAGATGGGCGGAAACTTTGAAGTTTATCACTATACCGAAATACTTGCCAAGCTGATTGCTGATGGCAAACTAAAAGGAGCAAAATCATTAGGAGTAAAGATGACTTATCATGATTCATGTTTCCTGGGCAGGCATAATGGTATATATGATCAACCGAGAAATGTTCTGAAAGCTGCTGGCGGACAAATAATTGAAATCGAAAAAAGTAAGGAATTTGGATTCTGTTGTGGAGCCGGTGGAGGACGGATGTGGCTGGAAGAAGAAGCCGTGCTTAAAGACGGAATTCAATACAAACGTATTAATGATACCAGAACTGACCAGTTGCTGGTGCCAAATCCAGAAATGATTGTTACCAATTGCCCGTTCTGCCTGACGATGATATCTGACGGAGTTAAAGGTGCCGAAGCAGAAAACACCAAGGTGTTTGATGTTGCTGAGGTTCTGTGGAAGGCAATGGAATAGCAACTATTTAAGAACGAAAATGAGGCCTCGTTAGAGGTCTCATTTTTTTTATACAGGAACATGTACCTTTCTTTTTAAAATAGACATTACATGGTAGAATATACAGAA
>JAQUBU010000306.1 GCA_028686565.1 Syntrophomonadaceae bacterium | reverse complement strand
TAAAATATTATCAGTTTTAGATCTGCCTAAATACCTAGGTCTTGGGCCTTCAAAAAGCCCTGAAAAGGACATTTTTATTATTGCATACTTCAATAAAATGTATATGGCATTTCATGTCCATTCAGTTAGGGGAATAGATCGAATCTCATGGGAAAAAATAGAAAAGCCCGACAAGACGATTTATGGTGGAGAAGAAGGGGTTGCCACAGGTATTGCGGAGTATGATGGACGTTTGATAACGATTTTGGATTTCGAGAAAATAATTTATGATATAAGCCCGCAAACCGGTATTCAAATGTCGGAGATTAAAGGATTAGGGCTCCGTCCTGACCGAAAAAATATAATAATTATGGTGACTGAGGATTCAGCACTCTTGAGTAAAATGATTATTGATTCCCTACATATGGCTGGATATATTAACACCATTAAATGTGCGAATGGCAAAGAAGCCTGGGATATCCTGGGCGAAGCAAAATTGTCTGATCAAGGAATTAAAAACTTTTGTTCATTGGTGATAACGGACATAGAAATGCCCCAAATGGACGGGCATCATCTAACCAAACTCATAAAGGAAGATGGAATATTAAAAGATATACCTGTAATAATTTTCTCTTCCTTGATTGATGATGAAATGTATAAAAAGGGCCAGCAACTAGGAGCAGATGCCCAACTCACTAAACCGGAAATAGCAAATCTTGTAGAACTGGTTGACAAGCTTGTACTTAAATAACTATAGGTAAAAATCACCTTGCTATGGCATATCGACTACATTTCCTTATTCCCTTTGCGTACTTCTGATAGAATACTGCGGGAGCATAATTATTCCCCCGTAATTTCTATATTAGTACTGATCTTTTGCACCATTTTGAAATATAATGAAACATTTTAAAGTCAAAAGGAGGTGACAAAGATGAACATTATTATGGCAAACCAGAAGGCTGAATGGAAACTGGTTGTTATAATCGCAGCAGTTCTTATATGCTTAGGTCTGGCAACCGTGATAAACATTTATTATGATATCGATATTGTTTATACCCACTTTTTTTACCTGCCGATTATCCTTACAGGGCTATGGTATTACCGTAAGGCTTTGTGGGTCGCAGCCTTTTTAGGAATGGTACATATTATTGTTAATTATATGCTAAGAGAAAGTATGTCACCGGGGGTTTTGATTCGCGCCTTGATGTTTATAACTGTAGCATTGGTGATTGGAACTCTTTCGGAAAAACGGGATAAACTTTTCAAAGCACTCCAGGAGCAGGAATTGGTATTGAAAGATACCAAGCAAAAAATAGTAAGAAAACAATTAGATTTTCAACAGCTTGTAATTGATGCCATCCCCACCCCGATATTTTACAAGAACCGGGAACTGCTTTATCAGGGCTGCAACAATGCTTTTACTGCAATGCTGGGCATTCCCAAGGAAAATATTATAGGCAAGAATGTTTACGACCTTAATCACAAAGAATTGGCTGACATTTTTCATAAGGCGGATCAAGAACTCCTTGATAATCAGTGTGTGCAGCATTACGAGAGCAAGGTGCGTTTTGCTGATGGCACAGACCATGACATAGCTTTTCACCAGGCCACCTATGCGGACAGTTCAGGAACTCCTTTAGGTATTGTTGGGGTTATGCTTGATATCACTGAACGTAAAATATATGAAGATACCCTGCGCAAATGGCAGCAGATTTTCGAGCATGCTGAATGGGGTGTAGCAGTTAGCAGTGCAGACGGGCACCAAATTGAGATGTTCAATCCTGCCCATGCTAAAATGCATGGTTATAAGGAAGAGGAATTAAAAGGCAAGTCCATATATAAGCTCTATGCTCCAGAGTCCCGTGCAGAATTACCAGAGCATATAAGCAGAGCTAATAAAGAAGGACATTATCTTTTTGAAACCAAAAGGCTGAGAAAAGACGGCAGTACATTCCCTGCCATTATAGACATCACCGCAGTTAAGGATACCGAGGGCCAGGTGCAGTATTTGGTGGGCAACATTCAAGATATAAGTATACGCACACAAACCGAAGAGGAACTGCAGGCAATGAATCAACAAATGGAGGCTTCATATGAGGAGTTGATTGCAACCGAGGAAGCTTTAAGAGAACAATTCAAGCAGTTACAGCAGCATGGACATGATTTAAGGGATTCTCAGCAGCGTTTGGCTGACATTATCAATTTCTTGCCTGATCCCACCATGGTCATTAATGGTGCAGGCAAGGTAATTGTTTGGAACCAGGCGGCAGAAGAAATAACCGGGGTTAAAACAAGTGAAATTCTGGGTAAAGGCAATTATGAGCACGCTTTGCCCTTTTATGGAATTCGACGTCCAATGTTAATCGATCTGGTAATTCTGCCCGATGAACAAATAGAGAACGAGTATCATTTCATACGCCGGGATAACAAAAGTATTACGGGGGAAGCCAGTTTACATATCTTTAATGGAACCTTGCGTTTCTTTTCAGGAAAAGCCAGCCCGCTTTATGATACACAGGGGAAGTTAGTTGGTGCCATTGAAACCATGCGTGATATAACCGATCAAAAACTGTTTCAAAAGGAACTTCAAAAGGCCAAAGAAGCTGCCGAACAGGCCAATTTTGCCAAGAGTCAGTTTCTTGCTAATATGAGTCATGAAATAAGAACTCCAATGAACGGAATAATGGGCATGACCGATTTGACGCTAATGACTGATTTAAGCCAAGAACAAAGAGAATATCTGTCTATGGTTAAAACATCCAGCCAAGTACTGCTGAGAGTTATTAATGATATTCTTGATTATTCCAAGATTGAAGCAGGATACGTAAATTTGGAGAATCAAGCCTTTAACATACGATATGCCATACATGAAGTTGTCATTTTGTTTTCCATTAGTTCACAGCAAAAAGGCGTATCTTTGCAAAGTGATATCGATAACAGAATACCTCAGTATATAATCGGTGATTCGGTAAGGCTCAGGCAAGTTTTATCAAATCTAATTGGCAATGCCGTTAAATTCACGTCCAAGGGAGAAATAAAC